>NZ_JBHVBO010000133.1:0-11950 GCF_042668085.1 Isoptericola sp. NPDC057391
GCCCTGTTCCGACACGAAACAGGGCCACGAGCCCACCCACAACGACCGCCCGCACGACCCCACCGACCGACCGACCACCCGACCCGGAGGCTCCGTTGCGCTACGCGCTCCGCAAGCTCGGCCTGCTGGTCCTCACGCTGTGGGCGGCGGTGACGCTGAACTTCGTCATCCCGCGCCTCATGCCCGGCTCCCCCGCCGACGCGGCCATCGCCAAGCTCGCCCAGAACGGCCCCGTGACGCCGTCGGTGCAGGCGGCGATCGAGGCCCAGCTCGGCATGCCCGGCGGCAGCATCTGGGACCAGTACGTGCAGTACCTGAACAACGTCATCCACCTCGACTTCGGGGTGTCGTACACCTTCTTCCCTCAGCAGGTCTCGGAGCTCGTCGCCGGCGCCCTGCCCTGGACGCTGATCATGGTCGGCGCCGTCACCGTCGTGGCGTTCGTGCTCGGCACCCTGATCGGCATCGGGGCGGCCTGGAAGCGCGGCACCTGGATGGACTCCCTGCCCACGGTGGCCGGCAGCTTCCTCTCCGCGTTCCCGTACTTCTGGACCGCGCTGCTCATCGTCTTCTTCCTCGGGTACGTGCTCGGCTGGTTCCCGACCTCGGGCGCCTACTCCGCCACCGCGGTGCCGAACCTGTCGTGGGAGTTCCTCGGCGACGTGCTGTACCACGCGGCCCTGCCCGCCGTGACGATCCTCATCACGTCGCTGGGCGGCTGGATCCTCGGCATGCGCAACACGATGATCAACACGCTCGGCGACGACTACGTGACGTTCGCCGAGGCGAACGGCCTGCGCGGCCGGACCGTCGCGATCCGCTACGCCGCCCGCAACGCGATCCTGCCCAACCTCACCGGCTTCGGCATGGCGCTCGGCGGCGTCGTCGGCGGCTCCCTGCTCGTGGAGCAGGTGTTCGCGTACCCCGGCGTCGGCTACCTGCTGTTCAACGCCGTCACCAACCAGGACTTCCCGCTGATGCAGGCCCTCTTCCTCATGATCACCGTGAGCGTGCTGCTCGCGAACTTCCTGGTGGAGATCCTCTACGGCGTCCTCGACCCCCGAACGAGGCGGTGACCCCGATGGCTGACCCGACCACCACGACCACCGCGACGATCCCGGACCCCGAGGGGCCCGCCCCCGAGTCCGTCCACGGGCCCGGCCGGCCCGCCCGCACCCGCCTCGGCCGCACCGGCCAGGTGCTCGGCCGCGCGTTCGCCACCGTCTGGGCCAACCCCAAGGCCCGCGTGGGGCTCGTCATCCTGGGGCTGTTCGTCCTCATGGCGATCTTCGCGCCGCTGCTGGCCCCGTACTCCCCGCACGACGACTCGTTCGCCCGCAACGAGCCCGGCAGCGCCGCGCACTGGCTCGGCACCACCGGCGCCGGCGAGGACGTGCTGTCGCAGGTGATCTACGGCGCCCGCGTGTCGCTGCTCGTCGGCTTCATCGCCGGCGGCCTGTCGACCGTCGTCGCGGTCGTCATCGGCCTGTCGTGGGGCTACCTGCGGGGCTGGGGCAACGACGTCGTCAACTTCCTCGTCAACCTGTTCCTCGTGATGCCGGGCCTGCCGCTGATGATCATCATCGCGGCGTACCTGCAGAACGGCGGGCTGCCGATGATCATCCTGGTCGTCGTCATCACCGGCTGGGCGTGGGGCGCGCGCGTGCTGCGCTCGCAGACGCAGTCGCTGCGCTCGCGCGACTTCGTCACGGCGGCGATCTTCTCCGGCGAGAGCTCGGCCCGCGTGATCTTCCGCGAGATCCTGCCGAACATGACCTCGATGATCGCGGGGTCGTTCTTCGGCGCCGCGACGTCGGCGGTGCTCGCCGAGTCCGGCCTGTCGTTCCTCGGCCTGGGCGACATGGCCACCGTGAGCTGGGGCTCGATGATCTTCTGGGCCCAGAACTCGATGGCGATCCTCACCGGCCAGTGGATCCTCCTGTTCGCCCCCGGTCTGTGCATCGCGCTGCTGGCGACCTCCATGACCCTCGTGAACTTCGGCGTCGACGGGTTGAGCAACCCGCGCCTGCGGGAAGGGACCGGCCGATGAGCCTGCTCGAGATCCAGGACCTGTCCGTCGTCTACGAGCCCCGCGGGGCCGTCCCGACGCACGCCGTGAAGCACGCGAACCTCAGCCTGGAGCAGGGCGAGTTCGTGGGCCTGGTCGGCGAGTCCGGCTCCGGCAAGTCGACGCTCGGCTTCGCGATCACGCGGCTCGCCAAGGCGCCGGCGCGCATCTCCGGCGGCCGCATCGTGTTCGACGGCACCGACATCGCGCACCTGGACGCCGAGGAGCTGCGCGTGCAGCGCCGCGGCGGGTTCGCCATGGTGCTCCAGTCGGGCATGAACGCCCTCAACCCGGTGCGCACCATCGCGCACCACTTCGGCGACATCTTCGCCGCGCACGGCCACGTGCCGAAGGCGAGGCGACGCCAGCGCGCCGTCGAGCTGCTCGACAAGGTGCAGCTGCCGTCCACGGTGCTCGACCGCTACCCCGGAGAGCTGTCCGGCGGCATGCGCCAGCGCGTCTCCATCGCCCTGGCCCTGTCGCTCGAGCCGCGCCTCATGGTGTTCGACGAGCCCACCACGGCCCTCGACGTGCTGGTGCAGCACGCCGTCATGGACACCATCCGCGAGCTGCAGGCCGCGGAGGGCTTCACCGCCGTGCTCATCTCGCACGACCTCGGCGTGGTGCTGGAGTCGGCGGAGCGCGTCGTCGTCATGCACGACGGCGAGATCGTCGAGGACGGGGCCTCCCGCCAGATCTTCGCGGCCCCGGCGCACCCGTACACGCAGATGCTGCTGAGCCACTACGCCGACCCGCGCGCCGAGGTCGTCGAGCTGCCGGGCTTCGAGCGCAAGGCGCCGCACGGCGGCGCCGCGGGCGACGACGGCGAGGCGCGGACGGCCGCGCACGACGCGATCGTCGTCGACCACGTGTCGAAGGTGTACCCGCCGCCGCGCCGCGGCGAGAAGGCCGTCACCGCGGTCGACGACGTGTCCTTCCGGCTCGAGCCTGGCGCCGCGATGGCGCTGGTCGGCCAGTCGGGCTCCGGCAAGTCGACCATCGCCAAGATGGTCACGGGCGTGGAGCGGCCGACGTCGGGCACAGTCACGTTCGGCGACCTGCGGGTCGACCGGCTGCGCCGCCGCCAGCTGAAGACGCTGCACGCGGACGTCCAGATGGTGTTCCAGGACCCGTACTCGGCGCTCAACCCGCTGCACACCGTGGAGTACACGCTCACGCGCCCGGTGGAGAACTTCACCGGCCTGAAGGGCGAGGCCGCGCGCGAGCGCGTGCTGGAGCTGCTGGAGACCGTGGGCCTCACGCCCGTGGAGCAGTACGCGGCCAAGCTGCCGCACCAGCTGTCGGGCGGGCAGCGTCAGCGCGTCGTCATCGCGCGCGCCCTGGCGTCGAACCCGCAGGTGCTCATCGCCGACGAGCCCGTCTCCATGCTCGACGTGTCGCTGCGCGCGGGCGTGCTCAGCCTGCTGGAGGACCTGCGCGCCGGGCTCGGCGTCTCGCTGCTGTACATCACGCACGACCTGCTGTCCGCGCGCGTCGTGACCGACCAGATCATGGTGCTGCACCACGGCAAGGTCGTGGAGTCCGGCGGCACCGCGCAGGTGCTGCGGTTCCCCGAGGACGCGTACACGACGCAGCTGCTGGACGCGGTCCCGCAGCCCGCGCGGCGCTTCTCCGACGGGGCCGCGTCGTGACCGCGCGGGCCGCGACGGCCGCCCGGCCGGGCACGCCGTTCTCGATGCTGCCGCTGCCGGACGGCGTCGAGCCGCTGGTGCTCGACGTGCCGGTGGGCCCGCTCACCGCGCTGCGGTCGGTCGTGCCGGACGGCGTGGAGCGCCGCGCCGTCGCGCTGCTCGTGCCCGGGTTCACCGGGTCGCGGGAGGACCACCGGCTGCTGCTGCCGCTGCTGGCGGCGCGGGGCGTCGAGGCGTGGACGTACTCCCAGCGCGGGCAGGCCGACTCGGTGGCGCCGCGCGGGGTGGGCTCCTACCGCCTCGACGACTTCACCGGCGACGCGCTGGACGTCGCCGCCGTCGTCTCCGGCGAGGCGGGCACCGCGCGCGGCGACCTCCACCTGCTGGGCCACAGCTTCGGCGGCACGGTCGCGTCGGCCACCGTCGTGCGCGACGCCGGGCCGTTCGCGAGCCTCACCATGCTCTGCTCCGGCCCGCACGGCTGGCCGGGGCGCAAGGACCCCGAGCGCGGCCGGCTGCTCGCCGCCGCCGGCCAGGTCGACCTGTGGACGCTCGACAACCCGGCGCTCGCGCGGCGTCTCGCCGAGGACCCGCGGGCGCTGGCCGACCTGGACGCCGACACCCGCTTCGTCCGCGACCGCTCGGTCGCGACCAGCACGGACAACCTGCTGGGCGCCATCGACGTCCTCGCCGACGTCCGCGACGTCACGCCCGGTCTGGCCGCCACCGGCCTGCCGGTGCTGGTCGCGCACGGCGTGGACGACGCGGCGTGGCCGCAGCCGTGGCAGCGCGCCATGGCCGAGCGGCTCGGCGCCCGCTACGAGGTGATCGCCGACGCCGGCCACCTGCCCAACGTCGAGAACCCCGCCGCGACCGCGGACCTCCTGGCCGACTTCTGGACCACCACCGCTTCCCGCTGAGCCGTCACGCTCGCAACCCCCGATTTCCGCACCACAACGTAAGGACCATCCCGTGCTGCACTTCCCCGAGGGCTTCCGCTGGGGCGCCGCCACCGCGGCCCACCAGATCGAGGGCAACAACGTCTCCAGCGACTGGTGGGTGCGCGAGCACGCCGCCGGCACCTCGATCGTCGAGCCCAGCGGCGACGCCGCGGACAGCTACCACCGCTACCGCGAGGACATGACGCTCCTGCGCGACGCCGGCCTCGACACCTACCGCTTCTCCATCGAGTGGGCGCGGATCGAGCCCGAGGAGGGCTTCGTCTCCCGCGCCGAGATCGCGCACTACCGCCGCATGGTGGAGACGTGCCTCGAGCTCGGCATCACCCCGATGGTCACGCTCATGCACTTCACGGTGCCGCGCTGGTTCTACTCCGAGGGCATGTGGCGCTCGCCGAAGGCGGCCGACCGCTTCGCCCGCTTCACGGAGCTCGCGCTGCCGATCCTCGGGAACGACGTCGACTACGTCTGCACCATCAACGAGCCGAACATCGCCGCGATGATCGCCGGCGGCGAGGACCCGGCCAACCTCGTGGCGTACGGCCTGCCCGCCCCCGACCTGCAGGTCGCGGACACGCTGCTCGAGTGCCACACCCGGGCGCGCGAGATCCTCGCCGGCGTGGGGGGCATCAACTCCGGCTGGACCGTCGCCACGCAGGACTTCCAGCCCGAGCCGGGCTGCGAGGACGTGGCCCACGAGTACGGCCACCAGCGCGACGACTGGTACCTCGAGGCCGCCCGCGGCGACGACTGGGTGGGCGTCCAGGCCTACACCCGCACCATCATCGGCCCCGACGGCCCGCGCCAGGTGCCCGAGGGCGTCGAGACCACGCTCACCGGCTGGGAGTTCTACCCGCCGGCCCTGGAGCACGGCGTCCGCTCCGCGTGGGAGAAGACGCAGGGCGTGCCGGTGTTCGTCACCGAGAACGGCATGGCGACGCAGGACGACGCGCGTCGCATCGACTACACCGAGGGCGCGCTGGCCGGCCTGCACTCCGCCATCTCGGACGGCGTCGACGTGCGCGGCTACCTGCACTGGAGCCTGCTGGACAACTACGAGTGGGCCTCCGGGTTCCGCCCGACGTTCGGCCTGGTCGAGTTCGACAAGGAGACGTTCGAGCGCCGCCCGAAGCCGTCGCTCGGCTGGCTCGGCGCCGTCGCGCAGGCGAACGGCCTCACCGTCCGCTGACCTCCGCCGAGGTAGTGCGAAACCCCGCGAGGTAGTTCAGAAATCGCCGAGGTAGTTCGCGATGGCACGAGGTAGTTGACTACCTCGCGACCCCGCGAACTACCTCGGCGATTTCTGAACTACCTCGCGGAACCCGGAACTATCTCGCGGAGACCTGAACTACCTCGGCGCACCACTTCCCGACGAAGGACCCGGAGCCATGACCGACCTGCCGTACCGCGACCCGTCCCTGTCCCCCGCCGAGCGGGTGGAGGACCTGCTGCGCCGTATGACGCTGCCCGAGAAGGTGGGGCAGATGTTGCAGCTCAACGCGATGGACGACCTCGCCGAGATCGTCGTCGGGCGGCTGGCTGGCTCGATCCTGCACGCGTCGCCGTCGCGCGTCGTCGAGGCGATCGAGCTGGCCCGCGGCACGCGGCTCGGGATCCCGCTGCTCGTGGCGGACGACGCGATCCACGGGCACGGCTTCTTCCCCGGCGCGACGGTGTTCCCCAGCCAGCTGGGGATGGCGGCGACCTGGGACCTCGACCTGGTGGAGCGGGCGGCCCGCGCGACGGCGGTCGAGGCCGCCGCGACCGGCCTGCACTGGACCTTCTCCCCCGTGCTGTGCGCGACGCGCGACCTGCGCTGGGGCCGCGTGGACGAGACGTTCGGCGAGGACCCGTTCCTGATCGGCGAGCTGGGCGCCGCGATGGTGCGCGGCTACCAGGGCGACGGTCTCATGGACCCGACGGCGGTGCTCGCGACGGCGAAGCACTTCGCCGGCTACTCCGAGACGCAGGGCGGCCGCGACGCCACCGAGGCCGACCTCACGCCGCGCAAGCTCCGCTCCTGGTTCCTGCCGCCGTTCGAGCGGGTGGTGCGCGAGGGCGTGCGCACGGTGATGATCGGCTACCAGGCCATCGACGGCGTCCCCATCACCACGAGCCGCTGGCTGCTCCAGGGCGTGCTCAAGGACGAGTGGGGCTTCGACGGCACCCTCGTCACCGACTGGGACAACGTGGGCCGCATGGTGTGGGAGCAGTTCGTCAGCCCCGACCACGCGGCCGCGTCGGCCGCCGCCGTCGACGCCGGCAACGACGTCATCATGGCGACGCCGAAGTTCTTCGAGGGCGCGCAGGAGGCCGTCGCCGACGGACGCATCGACGAGAAGCGGCTCGACGACGCGGTGCGGCGCATCCTGCGCCTCAAGGTGGACCTCGGGCTCTTCGAGGACCCGCGCGCCCCGGTGGCCGAGCGCATCGAGGCCGTCGTCGGCTCGGCCGAGCACCGCGACCTCGCCCTCGACGTCGCGCGTGGTTCCCTCGTGCTGCTGGAGAACGACGGCACGCTGCCGCTCGCGGGCGGCCTCGTCGCGGACGACGCGGGGCGCGCGGTGGCCTCGCCCGGTGCCACGCCGCTGCGCGTCGCCGTCGTCGGGCCGAACGCCGACGACCCGCACGCCCAGCTCGGCGACTGGGCCGGCGCGTCCGGGCAGGTGAGCTGGATCCGCGACGGGCACCCCCGCAAGCTGACGGAGACGGTGCTGGACGGGCTGCGGGCCGTGGCGCCGGTGTCCTGGGAGGTCACGCACGCCCGCGGCGCGGACATCGTCGAGCTGGGGCCCGACCCGGACGGCACGCACTTCCCCGACGGCCAGCCGCGCCCGCCGGCGGCGCTGCCCGCGCCGTCGGACCCGGCGCTCCTCGCCGAGGCGGAGGAGGCCGCCCGCGGAGCGGACGTCGTCGTCGCCGTGCTGGGCGACGAGGTCGCGCTGACCGGCGAGGGCAGGTCGACCGCGACGCTGGAGCTGCAGGGCGGCCAGGTCGAGCTGCTGGAGCGGCTGGTCGCCACGGGCACGCCCGTCGTCGTCGTGCTGGTCGCGTCGAAGCCGCTCGTGCTGCCGGAGGCCGTCGGCCGCGCCGCCGCCCTGGTGCACGCCGCCAACCCCGGGATGCGCGGCGGCCGCGCCGTGGCGGAGCTGCTGCTCGGGCTGGTCGAGCCGACCGGCCGCCTGCCGATCTCCTACGCCCTGCACGCGGGGCAGCAGCCCGTCTTCTACCACCAGGTGCGCGGCCAGCACGGCACGCGGTATGCCGACCTCACGCAGCGGCCGCCGTACGTCTTCGGCGAGGGCCGGTCGTACACGACCGTCGAGTACTCCGGCCTGGAGCTGGACGCCGCCGACGTCGCGCCCGACGGCGTCGTGCGCGGCCGCGTCACCGTGACGAACACGGGCGACCGGCCCGCCGTCGAGACCGTGCAGGTGTACGTGAGCGACCGGGTCACGTCCGTGACCTGGGCGGACCGGGAGCTGAAGACCTTCCGCCGCGTGCCGCTGGCGCCCGGCGAGAGCGTCGTCGTCGAGGTCGAGGTGCCCGCCGCGGGCTGCACGATCGTGGACGCCGCCGGCCGCCGCGTCGTCGAGGCGGGCGAGTTCGAGCTGCTGGTGGGACCCTCGTCGCGTCGCGACGACCTCCTGGTGGCGCCGTTCCGGATCGGCTGACGTCGTCGGGGCGGGTCGACGGGGTTGACGAAGTACCCCCTAGGGGTATGCTGGGTGCCATGACCGAGACGACCGCACCCACCGACGTCCTCGACGGCGCCGCCCACCAGCACGACGGCCCGCACGGCTACGCCTCCGACAAGGAGGCCTACCTCAAGCGCATGCGCCGCATCGAGGGTCAGGTGCGCGGCATCGCGCGCATGATCGACGAGGACGTCTACTGCATCGACATCCTCACCCAGGTGTCCGCCGTGACGAAGGCGCTGCAGGCCGTGTCCATCGGCCTCGTCGAGGACCACCTGGGCCACTGCGTCGTCGACGCCGCCCGCGCCTCCGAGGCCGAGGGCGCCGCCAAGGTCAAGGAGGCCGCCGACGCCATCGGCCGCCTCGTCCGGTCCTGAACACCCCCACCCACCCTCCATCGAAGGAGCACCGATGAGCACCGTCACCACCCTGGGCGTCACCGGCATGACCTGCGGCAACTGCGTCGCGCACGTCACCAAGGACCTGTCCGCCGTCCCTGGCGTCGTCGACGTCAGCGTCGAGCTGCGCGCCGGCGGCACCTCCGACGTCGCGGTCTTCTCCGACGCCCCGCTCGACGAGGCCGCGCTGCGCGAGGCCGTGGACGAGGCCGGGTACGAGGTCGCCTCCGTCGACGTCCAGCAGGACGCGCTCGCCGCCCAGCAGGCCGCGCAGGCACCCGCCCGCCAGGAGGCGCACAACTGCGCCTGCGGCTGCGGCACCGGCGAGGCCTCCGCCCCGGAGACCACCCCCGCGCAGAAGACCTACGACCTGGCCGTCCCCCCGCGCGCCTGAGTCCCCGGCTCACCGAGCCACCCCGCGGACCGCCTGCCGAACCGTCGCCCGCCCGAGCCCCGAGCCGGGCTGCCGCGACCCAGGCCCTCCGCGCCGCGCCGTCGTCCACCGACACGGCGCCCCCACCGCGACCCCGCCGCCCCGGGTCGTCGCGGGTGACCTCCACCCAGCACCTCAGGGAGTCACCCTCATGAGCACCCCCACGTCCTCGCCGGTCGACCCGGCAGGACCCGCCGCCGCGGCCCCGCCGCCGATCCTCGAGGTCGACCTCGCCATCGAGGGCATGACCTGCGCGTCGTGCGTGGCCCGCGTCGAGAAGCGGCTCAACCGCGTCGACGGCGTCACCGCCACCGTGAACCTGCCGCTCGAGAGCGCCCACGTCGAGCTCACCGCGCCCGTCGACGACGCCGCGCTGGTCGCCGCCGTCGAGAAGGCCGGCTACGGCGCCCGCGTCACCGGCCGCCGCGACGTCGCCCCGCCCGCGCCGGACCCCCGGCCCGCGCCGGCGCCCCCGGCGCCCGACGCCTCCGCTCCCCCGGCGGGCCGCACGACCGACACGTCCGCGTCGAGCGACGCCCGCGGCGCGGACCTGCGCCGTCGGCTCGTCGCGTCGGCGATCCTCACCGTGCCGGTGGTGGCGCTGTCGATGATCCCGGCGCTGCAGTTCACGGGCTGGCAGTGGGTGGTCGCGGCCGCCGCGCTGCCGGTCGTGACGTGGGGCGCGTGGCCGTTCCACACCGCGGCGGCGCGGGCCGCCCGGCACGGCGCGTCCACGATGGACACGCTCGTCTCGCTCGGCGTGATCGCCGCGACCCTGTGGTCGCTGTGGGCGCTGCTGCTGGGCGGCGCGGGCGAGCTGGGCATGCGGATGGAGCCGTCGTTGCTGCCGTCGCGTGCGCACGGCACCCCAGAGCTCTACTTCGAGGTCGCGGCCGTCGTCACGACCTTCCTCCTCGCCGGCCGGTACGCCGAGCACCGCTCGCGCCGCCGCGCCGGAGACGCCCTGCGCTCGCTGCTGGAGCTGGGCGCGAAGGACGCGGAGCGGGTGCGCCTGGCCGCGGACGGCACGCCCCTGACCGGGCCCGACGGCGGTCGCGTCACCGAGCGCGTCGCCGTGGCGGACCTGGCCGTGGGCGACGTGTTCGTCGTGCGGCCGGGCGAGAAGGTCGCCACCGACGGCGAGGTGATCGAGGGCGCGAGCGCCGTCGACACGTCGCTGCTCACGGGCGAGCCGGTACCGGTCGACGTCGGCCCCGGGGACGCCGTCACCGGCGCGACCGTCAACACGTCCGGCCACCTGCTGGTGCGCGCCACCCGCGTGGGCGAGGAGACCACGCTCGCGCAGATCGGGCGCCTCGTGTCCCAGGCGCAGACCGGCAAGGCCCCCGTGGCGCGGCTCGCCGACCGCATCTCCGCCGTCTTCGTGCCGATCGTCATCGGGCTGTCCGTGCTCACCCTGGTGGGCTGGCTGCTGGCCGGCGCGGACCTGCAGCTCGCGTTCACCGCCGCCGTCGCGGTGCTGATCATCGCCTGCCCCTGCGCCCTCGGGCTCGCGACGCCCACCGCGCTGCTGGTCGGCACCGGCCGCGGCGCGCAGCTCGGCATCCTCATCAAGGGGCCCGAGATCCTCGAGTCCACCCGTCGCGTCGACACCGTGGTGCTCGACAAGACCGGCACCGTCACCGAGGGCCACATGCAGGTGGAGCGCGTCCTCGTCCCCGACCTGTCAGGACCACGAGCAGGTTCTGATGGTCCTGGCCCTGACAAGTCGCGGGAGCGGGAGGTGCTGGCGTACGCCGGCGCCGTCGAGTCCCTGAGCGAGCACCCGATCGCGCACGCCGTCGCGGCCGCGGCCGCCGAGCTGTCAGGGCCACGAGCAAGTTCTGAGGGTCCTGGCCCTGACAACCCGGGGACAGGGGTGGACGGCGTCGGGATCGGCGCGCTGCAGGCGTTCGACTTCCGCGCGACGCCGGGCGGCGGGGTCGAGGCGGTCGTGCGGCGAGCGCACTCGGGCCTCGCCGGGCTGGCCGTCGACGGCGGGCTCAACGCGCGACGCGTGCTCGTCGGGCAGCCGTCGTGGCTGACCGGGCAGGGCGTCGCGTTCGACGGCGACCTCGCGGCCGCGTTCGCCGACGCCGAGGCGACCGGGGCGAGCGCCGTCGTCGTCGCGTGGGACGGCGCGGCCCGCGGCGTCGTCGTGCTGCGCGACCCGGTCAAGGCGACCTCCGCCGAGGCCGTGCGCGAGCTGCGCGACCTCGGCCTCCGCCCGGTGCTGCTCACCGGCGACGGCGAGGGCGCGGCCCGCGTCGCCGCCCGCGAGGTCGGCATCGCCGAGGAGGACGTCATCGCGCGCGTGCTGCCGCAGGACAAGGCCGCGGTCGTGACCCGGCTGCGGTCCGAGGGACGGGTCGTCGCGATGGTCGGCGACGGCGTGAACGACGCCGCCGCCCTCGCCACCGCGGACCTCGGGCTCGCGATGGGCACGGGCACCGACGTCGCGATCGAGGCGAGCGACATCACGCTCGTCCGCGGCGACCTGCGCTCCGCCCCCGCGGCCGTCCGCCTGTCCCGCGGCACGCTGCGGGTCATCAAGCAGAACCTGTTCTGGGCGTTCGCGTACAACGTGGCGGCCATCCCGCTCGCCGCGGCGGGTCTGCTCAACCCGATGATCGCCGGGGCGGCCATGGCCGCGTCGTCCGTCATCGTGGTCGGCAACTCGCTGCGCCTGCGCCGCGCCGGCTGACGCACGAAGCGTTGTGGGTGGGATCGTGGCCCGGTTTC
>NZ_JBHVBO010000134.1:0-11930 GCF_042668085.1 Isoptericola sp. NPDC057391
CCGGGGGACCGCGCGTACGACGCGGTGCGGCACAACTACCTGCGCTCCGGCGCGCCGGGCCTCGTGCTCCGGCCGCGCACGACGGCGGAGGTCGCCGAGGCGGTCGCCTGGGCGCGCACGCAGGACGTGCCGCTCGGCGTGCGCTCCGGCGGGCACGGCATCAGCGGGCGGTCGACCAACGACGGCGGGATCGTCGTCGACCTCGGCGCGCTGGACCAGGTCGAGGTGGTCGACGAGGCCGCCCGACGCGTCCGGGTCGGCGTCGGCGCCACCTGGGGCAGCGTCGCCGAGGCGCTCGCGCCGCGCGGCTGGGCGATCAGCTCCGGCGACTCCGGCGGCGTGGGCGTGGGCGGGCTCGCCACCGCGGGCGGCGTCGGCTTCCTGGGGCGGCTCTACGGGCTGACGATCGACCACGTCGTCGCGGCGGAGGTCGTCACGGCCGACGGGCGCGTGGTGCGGGCGTCGGCGGACGAGCACCCCGACCTGTTCTGGGGTCTGCGCGGCGCGGGCGGCAACCTCGGCGTCGTGACCTGGGTGGAGATCGAGGCGATGGCGCTGGGCGACCAGGGCGCCGTCGTCTTCTCCCAGATGACGCTCGACGCGACCGACGTCGCGGGCACCCTCGAGCGCTGGGGCGCCGTCGTCGAGTCCGCGCCGCGGGAGCTCACGAGCTTCCTCATCCTGTCGCCGGGGCGTCGTGGGGAGGGCCCGGTCGCCCAGCTCATGACCGTCTGGGCGGGAGACGACACCGACGCCGCCGTCGAGCAGCTCGAGCGCCTCGCCGGTGCGGGCCCGCTCCTGGGCCACCAGGCGTACCTGCTGCCGTACGCGGGGGTCGTGCAGGCGGGGGAGAAGCACCACCAGGGTGGCGGCGACCCGGCCGTGCGGTCCGGGCTGGTGGCGCACCTCGACACCGCGACGGCCCGCGCGTTCGAGAAGCTCGCGCTGTCGGGCGAGGCGTACTTCCTGCAGGTGCGCGCCACCGGCGGGGCCGCGAACGACGTCGAGCAGGGGGCGACGGCGTACGCCCACCGGCACCAGAACTTCCTGCTGTCGGCGATGTCGTCCTCGCAGGCCCGGCTCGACGCCGTCTGGGACGACGTCATGGCGCCGCACACCGACGGGCTGTACCTGTCGTTCGACACCGACACTCGACCCGAGCGGCTCCTCGACGCCTTCCCCGAGCCCACGCTGACCCGCCTGCGCGAGGTGAAGCGCGACTGGGACCCGGACAACGTGTTCCGCGCGAACTTCCCGGTGCCGCCCGCGGACTCCTGACCACCCCGTGAGCGGGGGTCCTCAGGGGCGCGGCACCCGGTACCGCGCGAGCGTGATGCCGCCGGCGAACTCGCGCGCGCCGAGCAGCTCCAGGCGCGACGGCCGGACCTCGTCGGGGAGGTCGTCGGGGAACAGCCGGCGGCCGCGCCCCTGGACGGCGGGGTAGGTGAAGAACCGGTACTCGTCGACCAGGCCGGCGCGGACCAGGTCGTGGCACAGGCTGATGCTGCCGGTGACGACGACGTCCTTGCCCGGCCGCTCCTTGAGGGCGGCGACGTCGTCGATGCCACGGAGGACGGTGGTGGGCTCCCACTCCGGGGTCGTGAGGGTGCGGGAGACGACGTACTTGGGCACGCGGTTGAGGTAGTCGCTGATGCCGGTGGTGTCGTCGGCGAGGTCGCGCCAGTAGCCGCGCAGGTCCTCGAACGTGCGACGGCCCACGAGGAACGCGTCGGAGGCCTCGTCCTGCCGGTGCAGCTCGGCGAGCAGGCCGTCGTCGTCCGCTCCCGCCTGGCCCTGCGGGTCGAACCAGTCGTCGAGCATCTCGACCGCGCCGTCGACGGTGACGTTCTGGGTGATCGCGAGGGTGCGCATGCAGGGTGGACGACGACGGGGCCGGCTGCTCATCGGTCGCCGGACGCCCGTCGCGTCGTCGGGCCCTGCTGCAAGGATGGGGCCATGCCTCTCGCACCCCGGTACCTGGCCGACGACGCCCGGTACGAGTCGATGACCTACCGCCGCACCGGCCGCTCCGGCCTCGACCTGCCCGCCCTGTCGCTGGGCCTGTGGCACAACTTCGGCGACGTGAACCCGTTCGACACCCAGCGCGCCATCCTGCGCTGCGCGTTCGACCTGGGCATCACGCACTTCGACCTCGCGAACAACTACGGCCCGCCGTACGGCTCGGCGGAGGAGAATTTCGGCCGCCACCTGGCGAAGGACCTCGCGCCCTACCGCGACGAGCTCGTCATCTCCACGAAGGCCGGCTACGACATGTGGCCCGGCCCGTACGGCGATCACGGCTCGCGCAAGTACCTGCTCGCCTCGCTCGACCAGTCCCTGACCCGGATGGGGCTGGACCACGTCGACATCTTCTACCACCACCGGCCCGACCCCTCCACGCCGCTGACCGAGACGATGGGCGCGCTCGCGTCCGCCGTCCAGCAGGGCAAGGCGACGTACGTGGGCGTCTCCAACTACTCGCCGTCGCGCACGCGCGAGGCCGCGCAGGTGCTCGCCGACCTCGGCGTCCCGCTGCTCATCCACCAGCCCAGCTACTCGATGTTCAACCGGCACGTGGAGATCGCCGACCGCGACGACGCCTACGACGGCCACCAGAGCGAGTCGCTGCTCGACGTCGTCGAGGACCTGGGCGTCGGCACGATCGTCTTCTCCCCGCTGGCGCAGGGCCTGCTCACCGGGCGGTACCTGGGCGGGTCGGCGCCCGAGGGCTCGCGAGCCGCGCGCAGCGACTCGCCGTTCCTGTCGTCGTCGAACCTCACCGACACGTACCTGGAGCGCGCGCGGGCGCTGAACGCGATCGCCGAGGGCCGCGGCCAGACGCTCGCCCAGCTCGCCCTGTCGTGGGTGCTGCGCGACCCGCGCGTCACGTCGGCGCTCATCGGCGCGTCGTCGGTGGCGCAGCTGGAGGACAACGTGGCCGCGCTGTCCGCGCCGGCGCTCACCGACGACGAGATCGCCGCCATCGAGCCGCACGCCGTGGACGGCACCGGCCGCTGACCGAGCGCCCACAGCGCAGTGAGGGGGGACCGATGGTGGTCTGCTGGTTCGTCGGGCTGACGACGCTCGACGTCGTGCACCGGGCGTCGGGACGTCCGGGGGCGAACGAGAAGGTCACGGCCTCGCGGCAGGACGTCGCCGCCGGCGGCCCGGCGGCCAACGCCGCCGTCACGGCGGCCGCTCTCGAGACGCACGCCATCCTGATCAGCGCGCTCGGCGCGGGGCCCATCGCCCAGGCGGTGCGGGCGGACCTCGACGAGCGCGACGTGCAGGTGCACGACGTCGCGGGCCCGGACGAGGGGTTCCCGCTCGCCGTGTCGGCGGTCCTCGTGGA
Organism: Isoptericola sp. NPDC057391; assembly: GCF_042668085.1. Classification (NCBI taxonomy): domain Bacteria; kingdom Bacillati; phylum Actinomycetota; class Actinomycetes; order Micrococcales; family Promicromonosporaceae; genus Isoptericola; species Isoptericola sp. NPDC057391. The sequence continues at coordinate 3,353 of NZ_JBHVBO010000134.1, forward strand.
CGAGGTGACGGGGGAGCGGTCCGTGGTCTCGCCCGACGCCGCGCTCGTCGCGGTGCCCGCGCCGCGGCCCGACGCGCTCGCGGGCCTGCCGCGGCCGGACGTCGTCCTCTTCGACGGCCACCATCCCGAGGTCGCCCGGGCCGTGCTCGCGCACGTCGACGGCCTGCGGCCCCGGCCGCTGGTCGTGGTGGACGGCGGTCGGTGGCGGCCCGTGTTCGCCGAGCTGCTGCCCGCGGCGGACGTCGCGGCACTCAGCGCGGACTTCACCGTGCCGGCAGACGTCGTGCCCGGCGCGACCGACGCCACGCACGGGGCGCTGCTGCTCGGGGCGCGGGCCGTGGTGGTCACGCACGGCGGCGACCCGGTCACCTGGGCCCTGCCGCGCCGGCGCGACGACGGCGTCGTCGAGGTCGGCGGGCGCGGCACCGTGCCCGTGCCGGAGGTGGACGTGCAGGACACGCTCGGCGCCGGCGACGCGTTCCACGGCGCGCTGGCCGTGGCGCTCGCCCGCGGCGAGGACCTGCCCGACGCCTGCGCGACGGCCGTGCGCGTCGCGGGCGTCCGGGTGGGGAAGGTCGGGCCGCGCTCCTGGCTCGCCCACCTCCCCGAGCTGTCAGGGCCACGCGCGGGTTCTGACGGTCCTGGCCCTGACGGCTCGCGGAGCGCGTGAGTTGTCAGGACCAGGAGCAGGTTGCGGTGGTCGTGGCCCTGACAGGTCGCAGCAGCAGGTGACCACGACGGCGGAGCTCGTCGCGCGCGCCCGGCGGCTGGCGGCGGGGGGCGAGCGCCGGATCCTCGGGATCGTCGGGCCGCCCGGGGCGGGGAAGTCGACGCTCGCTCGCGCCGTCGTCGAGGCGGTCGGCCCGGCGCTCGCCGTCGAGGTCGGGATGGACGGCTACCACCTGTCGAACGCCGTCCTGGCCGCCCTCGGCCGCGGCGACCGCAAGGGCGCGATCGACACGTTCGACGACGCCGGGTACGCGGCGCTGGTCGCCCGCCTCGCGGACGCGCGGCCCGGCGACCCGCCCGTCTACGCGCCGGTCTTCCACCGCGAGCTCGAGGAGCCGGTCGCGGCCGGGGTCGCGGTCCCCTCCGACGTCCCGCTGGTCGTGACGGAGGGGAACTACCTGCTCGCGCCGTCGGGCGCATGGCCCGCCGCCCGCGCCCGCATGACCGAGGTCTGGTACCTCGACGTGCCCGACGACGTCCGCCTCGCCCGCCTGGAGGAGCGGCACCACGCCTACGGCAAGAGCCGTGACGACGCCCGACGCTGGGCGCGTGGGTCCGACCAGGTCAACGCCGAGCTGATCGAGGCGACGCGCGACCGAGCCGACGTCGTCGTCCGCTGGTCGACCTGACCTTCCAGCACGCGACCTGTCGCGGCAGACGTGGCCTGGCCACGACAGATCGCGTGCTCGAAGGGAGCAGGGCAGCGGGGACCCCGTCAGAGCGAGCGTCGCGCCGCCTCGATGAGGGGCCGGATGCGATAGGGGATGAGCTCGCCCATCGACAGCGACGTCTCGGTGCGCTCGACGCCCTCGACGGCGAGGATCGCGGCGTCGATGCGGAACAGGTGGTCGGTGTCCCGGCACACGACGTGCACGCGCAGGTCGGCGACGCCGCTGTGCCCGTACGCCTGCACGACCTCCGGGATCTCGGCCAGCCGGTCGACGATGGCGGGCAGCTCGCGCTGGCGCACGGTGACCTCGAGGAACGCCGTCAGCGGGTGGCCCAGCGCGGCGGGGTTGATGCGGCGGTCGAAGTCGAGGAAGGCGCCGGACTCCTCGAGCCGGGTCAGCCGCGCGTGCACGGTGTTCCGGGACAGGCGCAGGCGCTCCGCGAGGGCGGCGATCGTGGCCCGCGGGTCGTCGGCGAGCGCCGTCAGCAAGCTCAGGTCCACGGCGTCGTAGCTGCGCACATCGACCAGCCTAACGGCGTCCGCCTGAGCACTCTGCTCAACGTGTCGCGCCGTGCTGGTCGCACTCTGTGAGCGGCGTTACGTTCGCGGTATCCGGCGCTCGACGCGGAGCGGCCGGCGACACGCGAGGTGAGGCGACGATGCCCAGCACCATGGGTTCGACGTCCCGCGACGACCTGTCACGAGCGGGTGGTGCGCGGGCGGAGACGGCGTCCGGTACGACGGACGAGACGTATGCAGACGGCACGGTCCGGCTGCTCGACGAGAAGGGCGTGCGACACCCCGAACCGGCGCTCGACCGCTGGTTGACGGACGTCGACGCGGGCACGGACGAGGCCCGGGCGGCGCTGCTGGCGCTGTACGAGGACATGGTCGTGGCGCGGCGCATCGACGCCGAGGCGACGGCGCTGCAGCGGCAGGGCGAGCTCGCGCTGTGGCCGCCGCTGCAGGGGCAGGAGGCCGCCCAGGTGGGCTCGGCCGCGGCGCTGCGGGGCGACGACTTCGTGTTCTCCAGCTACCGGGAGCACGCCGTCGCCCGCAAGCGCGGCGTCAGGCCCGTGGACCTGCTGCGCGTGTGGCGCGGCATCACCGCGTCGGGCTGGGACCCGTACGCGGTGAACATGGCCACGCCGCAGGTCATCATCGGCGCGCAGGCCCTGCACGGCGTGGGCTACGCGCTGGGGATCCAGGCGGACGTCGAGCGGGGCGCCGTCGAGGTGGGCGACGACGGCACGGCGGCCGTGGTCGCGTACGTCGGCGACGGCGCGATGAGCCAGGGCGACGTCAACGAGGCGTTCGTCTTCGCCGCGACCTGGCAGGTGCCGCTGGTGCTGTTCTGCCAGAACAACCAGTGGGCGATCTCCGAGCCGGTCTCCCTGCAGTCGGGCGTGCCGCTGGTCCGCCGGGCGGACGGCTTCGGCGTCCCGGGCGTGCGGGTGGACGGCAACGACGTGCTCGCCGTCCTCGCGGTGACGCGCGAGGCGCTGCACCGGGCGCGCACCGGCGGCGGCCCCACGTTCGTCGAGGCCGTGACCTACCGCATGGGCCCGCACACCACCGCCGACGACCCCACGCGCTACCGCGACGCGTCCGAGCTGGACGTCTGGGCCGAGCGCGACCCCGTCGCCAGGCTCGCCGCGTACCTGCGGGCGGGCGGACTGCTCGCCGCCGACGACGAGGCGCGGGTGCGCGCGGCGGCCGACGCCGTCGCCGCCGAGCTGCGCGCCGGCGTCGTCGCCCTGGAGGACCCGCCGCCGCTGAGCGTCTTCGACCACGTGTACGCCGAGCCCCACCCGACGGTGGCCGCCGAGCGGGCCGAGCACGCCGCGTACCTGGCGGGCTTCGACGACGCCGACACCTCCGAGACCACGAGCGACCGCGCCGAGGGGGCCGACCGATGACGATCCAGACCGGGGCCCAGACCCTCACCCTCGCCAAGGCGCTCGGCGCCGGGCTGCGCCAGTCCATGACCGACGACCCGACCGTCATGGTGCTCGGCGAGGACATCGGCCGCCTCGGCGGCGTGTACCGCGTGACCGACGGTCTGCAGGCCGAGTTCGGGCCGCGTCGTGTGGTGGACACCCCGCTGGCGGAGTCCGGCATCCTCGGCACCGCCGTCGGGCTCGCGTACCGCGGCTACCGGCCGGTCGTGGAGATCCAGTTCGACGGGTTCGTCTACGTGGCCTTCGACCAGATCGTCAGCCAGCTCGCCAAGATGCACGCCCGCACCAACGGCAAGGTGAGGCTGCCGGTGACGATCCGCATCCCCGTGGCGGGCGGCATCGGCGCGGCGGAGCACCACTCCGAGTCGCCGGAGGCGTACTTCGTGCACACGGCGGGCCTGCGCGTGGTGTCCGTGTCGAACCCGCAGGACGCCTCGACCGTGCTGCGGCAGGCGATCGCCTGCGACGACCCGGTCGTCTTCTTCGAGCCCAAGCGGCTCTACCACGTCAAGGGCGAGGTGGACGCGGCCCTGCCGCTCGACGACGCGCCGCCCATGGGCACCGCGCGCGTCGTCGCGCCGGGGGACGACGTCACGCTCGTGACCTTCGGCTCGCACGTCGCGACGGCGCTCGACGCCGCCACCGCGGCGTCCGACGAGGGCATCTCGGTGGAGGTGATCGACCTGCGCTCGCTGTCCCCGATCGACCACGACACGATCGCGGCGTCCGTGCGGCGCACCGGGCGGCTCGTCGTGCTGCACGAGGGACCGCGGCAGGGCGGCGTCGGCGCGGAGATCGCGACGTCCGTCACCGAGCGCTGCTTCGACTTCCTCGAGGCGCCGCCGGTGCGCGTCACCGGGTACGACATCCCGTACCCGCCCGCGAAGCTCGAGGGCAACCAGGTGCCCGACCTGGACCGCGTCCTCGTCGGCATCGACCGCGTGCTCGGGCGCACCGCCGCGGGCGTGGAGGTGGGAGCGTGATGGCGACGCGCGAGTTCAAGCTGCCCGACCTGGGCGAGGGGCTGACCGAGTCCGAGGTCGTCGAGTGGCGCGTGGCCGTCGGCGACGCCGTCGAGCTCAACCAGGTGATCGCCGAGGTGGAGACCGCCAAGGCGCTCGTGGAGCTGCCGTCGCCGGTCGCCGGCGTCGTGCGGGCGCTGCACGCCGAGGAGGGGCAGACCGTCGAGGTCGGCGAGCCGCTGGTCACCTTCGACCTGTCAGGAACAGGTGCACCAGAACCTGCTCCTGGCCCTGACAACTCTGGTCCTCAGGAGTTGTCAGGACCACGAGCACCGGAACCTGCTCCTGGCCCTGACAAGTCCGTGGGTTCGGGGGAGGACGGGCCGGAGCCGAACCTCGTCGGGTACGGCGCGCGGCCCGCGCGCTCGGGACGACCCGCGCGGCGACGGCGGCGGGACGTCCCGGTCGCCGCCGCCCCCTCACCGGCCGCCACGACGACGCCGGTCCCGGCGACGTCCGCGAACGGCGTCGCGTCCGCACCGTCGTCCGGCGGGCGTGGGGAACGGCCGCGCTCGACGCCGGTCGTGCGGGCGCTGGCGCGGCAGCGGGGGCTCGACCTCGCCACGATCACGGGCACGGGCCCGCACGGGCGGATCACGCGCGAGGACGTCGAGGCGGCGTCGACCTCGGTCTCGGGACCGACGACGGCCTCGGGCACGACGGCGGGCACGACGGCGGACGGCGAGGCGCGTACGCCGGTGCGCGGGGTGCGCAAGCACACGGCGGCGGCGATGGTCGCGAGCGCGGCGGCGCCGCAGGCGTCGGTGTTCCTCACCGTGGACGTCACGCCGAGCATGGAGCTGCTGGCCCGGCTCAAGACGCACCCGATGGCGGGCGGGCAGCGGGTCACGGTGCTCGCGCTGGTGGCGCGCGCCGTGCTCGCGCTGCTGCCGCGGCACCCGGCGCTCACGAGCCGATGGGTGGACCTGCCGGGCGGCGAGGCGGAGATCGTGCGCCCGGCGCACGTGAACCTCGGCATCGCGGTCGCCACCGACCGCGGCCTCGTCGTGCCGCACGTCCCCGCCGCGGACACGCTGTCCCTCGCGGGCCTGGCCGCCGCGCTGACGGAGCTCACCACCACGGCGCGGGCAGGGCGCACCACGCCCGAGCGGCTGACGAACGGCACGCTGACGATCACCAACATCGGTGTCTTCGGCGTCGACGCGGGAACGCCGATCCTCAACCCGGGCGAGCCCGCCATCCTCGGCCTCGGCCAGGTGGCCCGGCGCCCGTGGGAGCACGACGGCGAGGTGGCGCTGCGGCAGGTGACGACGCTCAGCCTCACGTTCGACCACCGCGTGGTCGACGGCGAGCAGGGCGCCCGCTTCCTCGCCGAGCTCGGGGCGGTGCTCGCCGAACCGGGGCTCGCGCTCCTGCTCGGCGGCGCGACCCCGGCGACCGACGAGAGCGAGGCCCGGTGACCGTCCTCGCCTCCGCCGTCGACCCCCGCGCCGACGCCGCCCGCGCCAACGACCAGGCCCAGCGGGCGCTCGCGGACCGCCTCCGCGCGCGCACCGCCGTCGCCGCCGAGGGCGGCACCCAGCGCGCCCGCGACCAGCACACCGCGCGCGGCAAGCTGCTCCCGCGCGACCGCGTGGCACGCCTGCTCGACGAGGGCAGCCCGTTCCTCGAGGTGGCGCCGCTGGCGGCGTTCGGGGTCGACGCGAGCCCGGGGGAGCAGGGCGAATGGCCCGGCGCGGGCGTCATCGCCGGCATCGGGCTGGTCAGCGGGCGGCAGGTGATGGTGGTCTGCAACGACGCGACCGTCAAGGGCGGCACGTACCACCCGCTCACCGTGAAGAAGCACCTGCGGGCGCAGGAGATCGCGCTGGAGAACCGGCTGCCCTGCGTGTACCTCGTGGACTCGGGCGGCGCGTTCCTGCCGCGGCAGGACGAGGTGTTCCCCGACCGCGACCACTTCGGGCGGATCTTCTACCACCAGGCGCGGCTGTCGGCGGCGCGGATCCCGCAGATCTCGGCGGTGCTCGGCTCGTGCACGGCGGGCGGCGCGTACGTGCCGGCCATGAGCGACGAGACCGTCATCGTCCGGAACCAGGGCACGATCTTCCTCGGCGGGCCGCCGCTGGTGAAGGCCGCGATCGGCGAGGACGTCTCGGCCGAGGAGCTGGGCGGCGGGGAGCTGCACGCGCAACGCTCGGGCGTCGTCGACCACCTCGCCGAGGACGACGAGCACGCGCTCGACCTCGTGCGCGACATCGTGAGCACCCTGCCGCCCGACCCGGAGCCGGCGTGGGACGTCGCGCCGTCGCGCGAGCCCGCCGTCGACCCGCAGGGCCTGTACGCCGCGGTCCCTGTGGACGTGCAGCAGCCCTACGACCCGCGCGAGGTGATCGCCCGGATCGTCGACGGCAGCGAGCTGCACGAGTTCAAGCCCGAGTACGGCACGACGCTCGTCACGGGGTTCGCGCGCATCCACGGCCACCCGGTCGGGGTGCTCGCCAACGCGGGGGTCCTGTTCCGGGAGTCGGCGCTCAAGGGGGCGCACTTCGTCGAGCTGTGCGACCAGCGGGGCATCCCGCTGCTGTTCCTGCAGAACATCTCCGGGTTCATGGTGGGCCGCGACGCCGAGGCGGGCGGCATCGCCAAGGACGGCGCCAAGATGGTCACGGCCGTCGCGACGACGCGCGTGCCCAAGCTGACCGTCATCGTCGGGGGATCGTTCGGGGCCGGGAACTACGCCATGTGCGGGCGGGCGTACTCGCCCCGGTTCCTGTGGTCGTGGCCCGGGTCGCGCATCTCCGTCATGGGCGGGGCGCAGGCGTCGTCGGTGCTCGCCACCGTGAAGCGCGACCAGCTCGCGCGCCGCGGCGAGGAGTGGGACGCGGCCGAGGAGAAGGCGTTCCGCGCCGAGATCCGGGACGGCTACGAGGTGGCAGGCGACCCGTACCACGCGACGTCGCGCCTGTGGGACGACGGCATCGTGGACCCGCCCGACACCCGCCGCGTGCTCGGCCTGGCGCTGGGCGTCTGCGCCCGCACGCCGCTGCCCGCGCCCGCCCCGTCGGGGCCGACCGACAGCCCGCGCTTCGGGCTCTTCCGGATGTGAGGGCGATGGGTACCCGAGAGCTCACCACCGTGCTCGTCGCCAACCGCGGCGAGATCGCGTGCCGCATCATCGGCACGCTGCGCCGGCTCGGCATCCGGTCGGTCGCCGTGTACTCGGACGCCGACGCGGACGCCCGGCACGTGCGGGAGGCCGACGTCGCCGTCCGCCTGGGGCCCGCGCCCGCGGCGCAGAGCTACCTCGACGTCGAGGCGGTCGTGGCGGCGGCCGTCGCGACCGGCGCCGACGCGATCCACCCGGGCTACGGCTTCCTGTCCGAGAACCCCGCCCTCGCGCGGGCGTGCGAGCGCGCCGGCATCGTCTTCGTCGGGCCGTCCGTGACCGCGCTGGAGACCATGGCGGACAAGGCCGCGGCCAAGCGCCTCGTCGCCTCCCACGACGTGCCCGTGCTGCCCGGCACCCTCGAGGACGGCCTCGGCGACGACGCGCTCCTCGCGGCGGCGGACGGTGTCGGGTTCCCGCTGCTGGTCAAGCCCGTCGCGGGCGGCGGAGGCAAGGGCATGGAGGTGGTGCGCGCGGCCGACGAGCTGCCGGGCGCGCTGGCCTCGGCCCGCCGGGTCGCGGCGTCGTCGTTCGGGGACGACGGGCTGCTGCTCGAGCGTCTCGTCGAGCGGCCGCGGCACATCGAGGTGCAGGTGCTGGCCGACACGCACGGCGACGTCGTGCACCTGGGCGAGCGCGAGTGCACGCTGCAGCGCCGCCACCAGAAGGTCGTGGAGGAGGCGCCGTCGCCCGCCGTCGACGACGCGACCCGGGCCCGGCTCGGCGAGGCCGCGTGCGCGGTGGCGCGATCGGTCGGCTACGTGGGCGCCGGGACCGTGGAGTTCCTCATGCCCGGCGACGACCCCGGCACCTTCTGGTTCATCGAGATGAACACCCGCCTGCAGGTGGAGCACCCCGTGACCGAGCTGGTCACCGGGCTCGACCTCGTGGAGCAGCAATTGCGGGTCGCGGCGGGGGAGCCGCTCGGCCTGCGGCAGGAGGACGTCCGGCTGGACGGTCACGCCGTCGAGGCACGCCTGTACGCGGAGTCGCCCGCCCGCGGCTTCCTGCCCGCGGCGGGCCGGGTGCTCGCGTACGACGACGCCGGCGTCGCGGCGGGCCCCGGGGC
>NZ_JBHVBO010000135.1:0-11886 GCF_042668085.1 Isoptericola sp. NPDC057391
GTCGGCTCTTGTCTATCTCGGCGAGACGCGTTCTCTATCTCGCGAGGATCGTGATCTGCTCGTGGATGCGCACCCGGAGGGTCTCCGGCGCGCGCTCCGAGCAGGACCGGCGCACCAGCTGCTTGACGAGCTCCTCGACGCTCAGCTCGGCCAGGCACGGTGAGCAGTGCGCCACGTGCGCGCGCATCCGCTGCTCGTCGTCCGGCGTCATCTCGGAGTCGAGGTACTCGTACAGGTGCACGAGGGCGTGCTCGCACTCGTTCTCCCCCTCGGCCCGGTCGTGCGGGATGGGGGTGATGGGGTCGGTCATGACGCTCCTCCACGAGCCGGGACCAGGCCACGCTGGGCGGCGTAGTCGGCGAGCAGCTCGCGCAGCTGCCGGCGTCCGCGGTGCAGCCGGGACATCACCGTCCCGATCGGCGTACCCATGATCTCGGCGATCTCCTTGTAGGGGAAGCCCTCGACGTCGGCGTAGTAGACGACCATGCGCCGGTCCTCGGGCAGCTCCTGCAGCGCGCGCTTCACGTCGGAGTCCGGGAGCCGGTCGAGCGCCTCGGCCTCGGCCGACCGCAGCCCCTGCGACGTGTGCGACGCGGCGCGGGCGATCTGCCAGTCCTCGACGTCCTCCGCCTGGGACTGCTGCGGCTCGCGCTGCTTCTTGCGGTAGCTGTTGATGAACGTGTTCGTGAGGATGCGGTACAGCCAGGCCTTGAGGTTGGTGCCCGGCTTGTACTGGTGGAAGGCGGCGAACGCCTTCGCGAACGTCTCCTGCACCAGGTCCTCGGCGTCCGCGGGGTTGCGTGTCATGCGCAGGGCGGCGGAGTAGAGCTGGTCCAGGTACTGCAGGGCGTCACGCTCGAAGCGCGCGGCCCGGGCCGCGCTGCTCTCCCCCTCGGGGGCACGCTCCGTGTCCTCGGGGATCTCCTCGCCGTCCGGGGTGCTCCCGTGCGGCGCGTCGCCGCTCGCCGGGCCAAGGTCCTGGGTCATCACCGTCGAGCCTAGTCCAGCCACTGGGCGGGGTCCTCCGATCCACGGGGTGTGCAGGTCTGTCGTGGGGCCGACCACCGCGTCGTCCGCGCTCGCCGTCGAACCCACCGTCAGGGCGTCGGCCGGCACGGCGAACAGCCGCACGGACTCACGTCCGGCGGCGGGGACGGCGGTCGCCGTCGTCGAGGTGCGGGTGCTCACGTCGGTGTGCAACCGCGGACGGGGCCGTGACATTCCCGTCCGAGCCGCGCGGGGGCGCCGCGTCAGGAGGCCACCGGCGTCGCGAACCGTCGCCGGTACGCCACGGGGCTGGTGCCGAGCTGGCGGGCGAAGTGGTGCCGCAGCACGGGCGCGCTGCCGAAGCCCACCAGGCGCGCGATCTCGTCCACTGGAGCCTCCGTCGCCTCGAGCAGCTCCTGCGCCCGGGCAACGCGCTGGCGCGCGAGCCAGGCGGCCGGCGTCGTGCCCGTCTCCTGGCGGAAGCGGCGCGCGAAGGTGCGCTCGGACAGCGCGGCCCGGCGCGCCAGCCGGGACACGGTGTGCTCCTCGGCCAGGTGCTCCCGCATCCAGGCGAGCAGGCCGGCGAGCGACTCGCCCTCGCGCGGCAGCGGGTCGACGACGAACTGCGCCTGACCGCCCTCGCGCTGCGGCGGCACCACCATGCGCCGCGCGACGGCGCGGGCGGCGTCGGCGCCGACCTGCGTCCGCACGAGGTGCAGCGCGGCGTCGATCCCGGCCGCGGTTCCGGCGCTGGTGAGCACGCGCCCGTCCTCGACGTAGAGCGCGTCGGGGTCGACGTCCGCGGTGGGCACCTCGGCCGCGAGCCGCTCCGTGTACATCCAGTGCGTGGTGCACCGGCGCCCGTCCAGGAGCCCGGCGCGCGCGAGCGTGAACGCGCCGGAGCAGATGGCGAACAGCCAGGCGCCGCGGTCGTGGGCCGCCCGCAGCGCGTCGAGGTAGGCCTGCGGGAGCGCCTCCGCCCCGTCGTCGTCGATGCCGTACGCGACGGCGACGACGAGGTCGGCGTCGTCGAGCGCCTCGAGACCGTGCTCCACGACGACCGGGAAGCCGCCCTTGGTCGGCACGGGCCCCGGCTCGGGAGCGCAGAGCGTGAAGTCGAACGACGGGCCGCCCGTGTCGCTGCGGTCGATGCCGAACACCTCGTACGCGACGCCGAGCTCGAACGGCGCGACGCCGGGGACGACGACGGCGGCGACCTTGCGGATCATGCCGCCCATGCTGCCACGCGGATGGCGGAATGTCGACGCATACTGGCACTTCTGCCACTCGTGGCAGGACCGCGACGCGCGAAGGATTACTGCCATGACCGCACTGATCCTCGTCCTCGCCCTCCTGCTCGTCGCCGCCTACGCCGCCCGCCTCGTCCGCACGGTCCGCCGCGACGGCCTCGGCACCCGCCGGCCGCCGCGCTCCCACCCCGACTGGTGGGAGGGCGCGCCCGCCTGACGCACGACCGCGCCGCGCCCGCCGGTCGCCGCGCAAGCGCGGGTCGCCTCTGCCACAGTGGGCCCATGTTGCTGCGCCGTATCGCCCGCCCTCTCCTGGCCGCTCCGTTCGTCTACGACGGGATCCAGGCCGTGCTGCACCCGGCCGAGCACGTGGACGTCGCCCGCGAGGGATCCGCGCTCGTCACCCGCGCGGTCGGCGCCGAGCCCCTCAGCGACCGTCAGCTCGGGTTCCTGGTGCGGGCGCACGGCGCCGTGACCGCCGCGGCCGGCGTCCTGCTCGCCGTCGGGCGTACTCCCCGCACGGCGGCGCTGGCCCTCGCCGCGCTCACCGCGCCGCTCGCCGTCGCCCACCAGCCCTTCACCAGCAAGGGCGCCGAGCGCAGCCTGCGCACCGCCGCCTTCGTCAAGGACCTCGGCAAGATCGGCGCCGCCGTCATCGCGGGCGTGGACCTCGAGGGCCGGCCGGGCGTCACCTACCGCGTGCAGCAGGCACGCACGCACGCCGCCCGCCTCGCGGAGGCGAAGGCCGAGACGGTGAAGGCCGCGACGAAGGGCGAGGCGGCCAAGGTCGCGGCCAAGGCGGACGCCGCGAAGGCGGCGACCAAGGCCGAGGCCGCGAAGCTGCGGGCGAAGGTCGCCGAGGCCGTCTGACGCCGGCCCGGGCGCCCCTCGCCGGCGAGACGGCCCGCGGCGCGGGCAGCCCGTGAACTAGCCTCGGATCCATGACCTCCGCCGTCCCGCCGCACGCCGCCCCGCCCGCCCTCGACGTCGAGGGCGCCGATGGCTGGGCGGCACCGGTCGCGACGGGCCCGCTGGACGCGACGGTCGAGGTCCCGGGCAGCAAGTCGCTGACGAACCGCCTGCTCGTGCTGGCCGCGCTCGCCGACGGCCCGGGCACGCTGCGCGGGGCCCTGCGCTCGCGCGACGCCGACCTCATGATCGGCGCGCTGCGCGCCCTCGGCGCCCGCATCGACGAGGGCGACGACCCGAGCACCCTGCGCGTGACGCCGGGCCCGCTGCGCGGCGACGTGGACGTCGACACCGGGCTCGCGGGCACGGTGATGCGGTTCCTGCCCCCGGTCGCGGCCCTGGCCGACGGCCCGGTCCGCTTCGACGGCGACCCCGAGGCCCGGGTGCGGCCGATGCTGCCGGTGCTCGCCGCCCTGGGCAGCCTGGGCGTCCGGGTCACGTCGCCCGTCGGCGGCACCCCGACCCACCTGCCCTTCACCGTGCACGGCACGGGCCGGGTGGCCGGCGGCGCGGTCGACGTCGACGCGTCGGCGTCGTCGCAGTTCGTCTCGGCCCTGCTGCTCGCGGGCGCCCGCTTCGAGCGCGGGCTCACGCTGCGGCACATCGGCACCACCCTGCCGAGCCTCCCCCACATCGCCATGACCGTGGCCACCCTGCGCGACGTCGGCGTGGAGGTGGACGACTCGCGCGACGGCATCTGGCAGGTCGCCCCCGGCCCGGTCGCCGCGCGCGACGTGCGGGTCGAGCCCGACCTGTCGAACGCGGCCCCGTTCCTGGCCGCCGCGCTGGTGGGCGGCGGGACCGTGCGCGTCCCCGGCTGGCCCACCGAGACCACCCAGCCGGGCGCGCTGCTCCCGGACCTGTTCACCCGGCTCGGCGCGGAGGCGCGCCAGGACGGCGACGTCCTGACCGTCACCGGCACGGGCGAGGTCCACGGCGCGGACCTGGACCTGCACGCCGCGGGCGAGCTCGCCCCGACCTTCGCCGTGCTCGCCGCGCTCGCCGACTCCCCCAGCCGCCTGCGCGGGATCGCGCACCTGCGGGGCCACGAGACCGACCGGCTGGCGGCGCTGGCCACCGAGATCACCCGGCTCGGCGGGCGGGCCGAGGAGACGCGCGACGGGCTGGTCATCACGCCGCGGCCGCTGCACGGCGGCCTGTTCCGCACCTACGCCGACCACCGCATGGCGACGTCGGCCGCCGTCCTGGGCCTGCGGGTGCCGGGGGTGCGGGTGGAGAACGTCGGCACCACGGCCAAGACCCTGCCCGGCTTCGACGGGATGTGGGAGCGGATGCTCGGGGTCGCCACCACCGGGCCGGTCACCGAGGGCCAGGCCTGATGGCGCGCCGCGCCGTCGACGAGCACGCGCAGTACGCGCGGCCCTCGAAGCGCGGCTCACGGCCCCGCACCAAGCAGCGCCCGGAGCACGCGGACGCCGAGGTCGGCCTGGTGACCGGCGTCGACCGCGGCCGGTACACCCTCGTGGTCGACGCCGGCACCGACCACGAGCGCACCGTCCTCGCGATGAAGGCGCGCGAGCTCACGCGCACCCGCGTCGTCGTGGGCGACCGCGTGGACGTCGTCGGCGACACCTCCGGCGGCGAGGGCACGCTCGCCCGGATCGTCCGCATCCAGGACCGGACCTCGGTGCTGCGGCGCACGGCGGACGACACCGACCCCTACGAGCGGATCGTCGTGGCGAACGCCGACCAGCTCGTGGTCGTCACGGCGCTCGCCCAGCCCGAGCCCCGCACCGGCATGATCGACCGCTGCGTCGTCGCCGCCTACGACGCGGGCATGGACGTGCTGCTGTGCCTCACCAAGGCCGACCTCGCGGACCCCGCCCCCCTGCGCGACCTGTACACCCCCATCGGCGTCGACGTCGTCGTCACCCGGCAGGACGACGCCGCGAGCGTCGAGGACGTGCGGACCCGGCTGGCCGGGCGCACGTCCGTGCTGGTGGGGCACTCCGGCGTCGGCAAGTCGACACTCATCAACGCGCTGGTGCCCGACGCCGACCGCGCCACCGGCGTCGTCAACGACGTCACCGGCCGGGGGCGGCACACGTCCACCTCGGCGGTCGCGCTGCGGCTTCCGGTCGGCGACGAGGGCGATCGCGACGGCGGTCACGACGGCTGGGTGGTCGACACCCCGGGCGTCCGGTCGTTCGGCCTGGCGCACGTGGAGACGGACCACCTGCTGCGGGCGTTCGAGGACCTCGCCGAGGTCGCCGAGGACTGCCCCCGCGGCTGCACCCACCTCGCGGACGCCCCCGACTGCGCGCTCGACGACTGGCTCGCCGCGTCGTCCGACGACGAGCGCCCGGCGCGCGAGGCCCGGGTCGCGTCGTTCCGGCGCCTGCTCACCGCGCGGCACGCGGCCGACTGACGACAACCGCGGCCGCGACCGCGCGCCGAGCCCCTGGCGGTGGCGGCGGACCGCTACCGTGTGAGGCGTGTCGTACACCCAGCCGTCTCCCAGCCCGACCAGCGGGCCCGCGCGCACGTACGAGGACGACCTGCGCCTGGCCCACGTGATCGCCGACCAGGTGGACGCGATCACGATGTCCCGCTTCAAGGCCGTGGACCTGCACGTCGAGAAGAAGCCGGACGACACCCCGGTCTCGGACGCGGACCGCTCCGCCGAGGAGTTCATCCGCGCCCAGCTGCACCGCGCGCGCACGCGTGATGCGATCGTCGGCGAGGAGTACGGCTCCGCGGGCAGCGGCGCGCGGCGCTGGATCATCGACCCGATCGACGGCACCAAGAACTTCGTGCGCGGCGTCCCCGTGTGGGCCACCCTCATCGCGCTGGCCGACGGCGAGGAGGTCGTGATGGGCCTCGTCTCCGCGCCGGCGATCGGCCGTCGCTGGTGGGCAGCCAAGGGCTCGGGCGCGTGGACCGGCAAGTCGCTGGCGTCGGCGTCGCGGATGTCCGTGTCCGGCGTGAGCACGCTCGCCGACTCCTCGTTCTCCTACTCGTCCCTGTCCGGGTGGGAGGAGCACGGCAAGCTCAACGGCTTCCTCGACCTCACCCGCCAGGTGTGGCGCACCCGCGGCTACGGCGACTTCTGGTCGTACATGCTCGTCGCCGAGGGCGCCGCCGACATCGCCGCGGAGCCCGAGCTCGAGGTGTACGACATGGCCGCCCTCGTGCCCATCGTCACCGAGGCCGGAGGCCGCTTCACCGGGCTCGACGGCGCCCCCGGTCCGTGGCACGGCAACGCGCTGGCCACCAACGGCAGGCTCCACGACGAGACGCTCGTCTACCTCGGCTGATCCCGCCCTTCGTCGCTGACGGCGGTCAGGGCCGGGGGATCTGGGGGATCTCGGTCGGGTCGTACCAGAGCAGGTCGCGGTCGGTGACGCGCTGCAGCGCGACGTCCAGCGCCGCTTCGGACGTCGCGCCCACGTCGCCCGTGCGCTCGGCGTCGTTCTCCTCGTCGGCGGCCGCGAGCACCGCGCGCACGTCATCGGCCGCCTCCGGCTCGTCGACGTGCACGGCGACCACGGGCACGCCGGTCAGGGCGGCGACGTCGGCCGCGCTGGGCTCGTCGGCGCCGCCGGGCACCGTGACCTCCGCGTCCGGCACGTCCAGCGAGACGACGACGCGGAGCGGCACGGCGTCACGGCGGGCGGCCACGAGGGCCAGGGAATCGTCCGCGGCGGCGAGGAAGGCCTCGTACTCACGGCTCTCGTCGTCCTCGTCGGGCAGCTCCCGGACGAGCGCCGGCGTCACGGCGTGCGCGCGGCGGGCGGGGACGTCCCACCGCGCCCCGGCGGCGGCGACCACGGCGCCCTCGAGCTCGTCCAGCGTGGCGGGAACGTAGATGCGCATGCGCACAGTCTGCCGCGAGCGGCAGCGCGGCGCTCACACCTCCGCGGGCAGCAGCGTGGCGACGGTCGCCCGCACCCGCTGGGCCAGCCCCTCGAACGCCACGGTCACCGGCGAGCCGGGAGCCTCCTCCGCGAGCGTGCGACCCGCCAGCAGCGCACCGTCCAGCCCGGCGGCGTCGTCGGGGACCAGGTGGACGTCGTCGACGCCGGCGTAGCGCGCCAGCGCGTCCCGCACGGCCGCCTCCGGGCGCGATCCGACCGCCGACGAGCGCACCCGGTTCGCGACCACCACGCGCTCGGCCGCCACGGGCACCGGCACCTCGCGCAGGTCCTCGAGCCCGCGCACGAGCCGCTGGATGCCCACTGGGTCGGCCGCGCCGACCACGACGACGACGTCCGCCGCCTGCAGCGCCGCGAGGGTCGCGCCGTTGCGCTGCGGCGCGTGGGTGTCGTACATGAGCAGCTCGTCGGCCTCCAGGAGCGGACCGCAGTCGACGACGGTCCAGTCGGCGAGCTCGCGCGCCCGCTCGAGGACCACCTCGACGGCGCTGGCCGGCAGCTCGGGCCACCGGGCGGCGCGGGTGATCCCCGTCAGCACTCGGAGCCGGCCCCCGACGACCGGGCTGTGCCGGGCCAGGGTCGGCAGGTCGAGGGACCCGTGCGCGGCGGCGCGGGCGACCGCCGCCAGCCCCGGGGCGTCGTCGAGCAGGCCCAGCCGGGCCGCCACCGAGGCGCCGTAGGTGTCGGCGTCCACGACCAGCACGCTCTCGGGCGCCGACGTCGCGGCCTCGCGCCGGGCGCGACCGTGGCGGCGGCGCCCGCGCGACATCCCGCCGAGCGCGGCCGCGACCTCGAGCGTCGTCGTCGTGCGCCCCGGCCCGCCCACGGGGCCCCAGACCGCGACGACGCTTCCCCGGCGGGGCACGGCGTCGTCCGCGACGGCGTCCTCGAGCCCGAGCGCGTCCTCCGGGCCGAGCGGGTCGTCGAGGTCCTGCCCTCCGCGACCCAGCACCAGGTGGTCGGACGCGCCGGCCACCGAGGCGGTGGTCGTCGCCACGTCGCGGACCGCGGCGAGCAGGAGGGCCTCGTCGTACCGCTCGACGACGGCGTCCACGCCCAGCGCGTGCAGCCTGGCCGCCGGCGCGGCGTCGTCGCTGAGCGCGACCACGCGGACGCCCGCGGCGTGCAGCCGGCCGACCGCCTCCCGGTCCAGGCCGGGCAGGTCGCCGGAGACCAGCGCGACGCCACCCGCGCCGGCCGCGGCCGCCGCGAGCAGCTCGGCCACGTCGCCGCAGCGACGGGTGACGGTGGCCCCCGAGCCCGGGGCCCCGAGCGCGAGGACGACGTCGGTCTCGGCGGCCCCACGCACCGCGCACAGGACGGTGACGCCCGCCATCAGACGCCGGCCCCGGCCTGCGGCACCACGGTCACGCTGCCGGGGACCGCCAGCGCCTCGAGGACGACGGGCAGGTCGTCCGAGGGCACGAGCACGTGCAGGGTGGCGCCGTCCGCCACGACGAGCCCGGTCCCCGCCTCGTCCACCTGCTCGACCACGACGCCCTCGACGAGCGGGGCCGGCTCGGCCGCGGGCGCGTCCGCGCCGGCCGGGGCCTCGGGCGTCGACCAGAGGTCGACGGCGGACCCGGGCTGCACGCGGGCGGACATGGCCTGGTCGACGGGCACGGAGACGGAGCGCACGTCCACGTCCGCGGCGTCGCCCAGGGCCGATCGGGCGACGAGCTCGCCGTCGTCCACCACCCGCAGCGCGACCACCTCGTCCGGCAGCTCCTGGTCGGCCCGCAGGTACAGCTCGGTCCCCGCGTCGATCCGGACGTCCACCGTGCGCAGCCGCCCCACGTCCACGACCTCGCCCGGCGTGAGGGTGCCGTCGGCCGCGTAGACGGGCACGGTGCGGCCCGCGGACGAGACGGCCCACGAGCCGAGGGCCACGGACGCGGCGACGATCACGACGCCGACGACCAGCCGCGGGTCGCGCCAGGTGGGGCGGCGCAGGCGCGCAGCCACGGGTGCCGGCAAGGGGTCGGTGCTCACGGACGTCCTCCGGGGTGTCTTGGACGCGGCCTCGGCGCCGCATCGGGCCGGAACCTATCATCCGGCACCCCACGCATGCTTTCGGCAACCACTGTGGACAACTGCCGTCATCGATCGTGACCGCTGTGCCAGAATTGCCCGTATGGCCAGCCGGTTCCTCTCCCTCGCGGACGTGCAGGAGATGCTCAACATCTCCAGCACCCAGGCCTACTCGCTCGTGCGCTCCGGCGAGCTGCCCGCCATCCAGGTGGGCCCGAAGAAGGTGTGGCGGGTCGAGGCGAGCAAGCTCGAGGAGTACATCGAGCACCAGTACGCCCGCACCCGCGAGCGGATCGCGTCGGGCGACCTCTGACCACCCCGCCGCCCACCCCGCCGCTCGTCGCCGACCTCAGGCCTCGCTGACCCGCAGGACGGCGCCGAACGGCACCGTCCGCACGACCGGCCGCGCGCGCTCCGCCTCCTCGACGTCGAGGTGGTCGGCGCCCACGCGTCCGATCCGCCCGGTCACCGACCCGCCCGCCGTGCGGACCAGCACCCGGGCGCGGTCGCGCTGCAGCCCCCGGAGCACGTGACCCAGCCCGAGGCCGTCGGTGCGCGCCCGCGACGGCGTCGCGAGCCGGCCGAGGCCGACGACCGAGGCGAGCGCGGCCAGGGGCACCAGGTGCTGCACCCGGCCCCGGGCGCCGCTCCCGTCCAGCAGCACCCAGGCGTGCGCGACGCGGGCGACCCGGCCCTCGACCCCCTCGCCGTCCAGCAGCTCGAGCCGCAGCACGGAGCCGGTCGCGGCCCGCAGACGGTCGGCCAGCGGGATCGACGCCTGCTCGGCCCGGGTCAGCTCGGCGACCGTGCCCTCCCGCTCGGCCGCCTCCTCGGCGTCGAGGCGCGCCTCGAGGTCCGCGAAGAGCAGCTCCCACCTGGCCGGACCCGCGGATGTCATGAGGCTCCTCTCGTCGGGGTCGGTGCCCACAGGATGCCCGGGTGGACAGACCCGGCACCAGTCCGCTTCAATATCCACCACCAGAGCACATCAACCGCTATCAACCTGCATCACCCTGGACGATCCAGGATCGATGGCGGAGGACGAAGGAGACCTCGATGTCCGGCAGCACGCACCGCGACCGGTTCGCACGACGAGGCGACGCCGCCTCCCGCACGAGCAGGCCCGCGGCCGGGCTCGGCCGGCTCGCCGTCCTCACGGTCGCGGCCGCGGGCGTGGGCGCCGCACTGGTGCTGCGCACGGCCGCCCTCGTCCCGCCGTCCCCCACCGCGGCCGCCGGCCTCACCGTCGACCGGTGGGTCGAGCTCGCCGTGCTCGCCGCCGGGCTGCTCGCCGCCGCCTGGCTCGCCCTCAGCGGGGCGCTCGCCCTGACCTGTGTCGCCGCGTCGCTGCTCGGCCGCCGATGGCGTGCCGGTGAGGCCGCCGTCGAGCGGCTCGCGCCCGCCGCCGTCCGCCGCCTCGTCCGGACCGCCCTCGGCGTCGGCGTCGGCGCCGGTCTCACCCTCGCCCCGACCGCGGCGCTGGCGGCCGACGCGCCCACCGACCCGGCCGCGCCCGGCGCGTCGGTCGTCCTCGACCTCGGGTGGCAGCCCACCGCCACGGCTGCCGACGGCGAGCGGGCGCGCGGGACGGCGGACGCCGCCGTCCAGACCGCCGACGACGGCGCCGAACGTCCCGCCGAGGCGGCGGAGGACGCGCTCGTGCAGGACGCCACGGCCGTCCCCGTGGCCCGCCACGCCCCGGACGACACCGCCGACGGCGCGGGCGACGGCTCACCGACGCGCGTCGTGCTCCGCGGCGACACGCTGTGGGACATCGCGGCCCAGGCGCTGGGCGGCTCCCCCACCGACGCGGAGATCCTCCGCGAGGTGACGCGCTGGCACGCCGAGAACGCCGACGTCGTCGGTGCCGACCCCGACCGCCTCCTGCCCGGCCAGATCCTGCGCGCCCCCGCCTGACGGCGCCGACGTCCCCACGACTCCCGCACCACCCACCGGAGGGCACCATGACCGCGACGACGACCGTGCCGACCACGCCGACCACGCCGACCACGCCCGCGCCGGGGACTCCCGAGCAGGCCACCCCGGCCCCCGGGAGCGCACCGAACGCCCCGACGGCGACGCCGGGCAGGCGACCGGGCACGGGGGCCGGCATCGAGGCGGCCCGCGGCGCGGACGCCGCGTCGGAGGACGACGGCGCCCCGGCGCGCCGCGTCCTGCGGGTGTCGGCGCCGCCGCGACCGACAGGGCCGGCGGGCTATCCGGAGACCGGCACCCGGCCGGCACCGCGGACGCGGCGGGTGCGGGTCGGCGCCCCGGGGGTCCGTCGTCGCCCGGACGACGACGAGGACCTCACGGCACGGCCGCTGCGGGAGGCGGTCCCCGCGCCGCTGCCCGACCCGACCGCGCAGTGCTGCACGGTCGTGCGTGCCGCGGTCGAGGTGCTGCGCGGGGAGCGGCCGGCGGCGCAGCTCGCGCGCTGGGTCACGCCGCAGGTGCGCGACCAGCTCGCCGAGCGCGCCCGGATCGGCCTGGCCCACGCGCCCCGGAGGGACGAGGAGCACCACCGGCCCGTCCAGGTGCGCCGCGTCCGGCTGGTCCGCCTGGGCGACGACGCGGCCGAGGCGACCGTCGTCCTGGACGACGACGGCCGGGTGCGCGCCGCGGCCGTCCGGCTGGAGGCGCGCCGGGGCGCCTGGCGGGTCGCCGTCCTCGAGGTGGGCTGACCGGACCCGCGCGAGATAGAGAAGCCCTCCCCGCGAGATAGAGAGCCGACCCCCAGGTGGCTGGGGGTC
>NZ_JBHVBO010000136.1:0-11816 GCF_042668085.1 Isoptericola sp. NPDC057391
CGGCCCGCCGCCCCGGTCGGCGGGCCGGCCCCCGTGCGCGCCGCCCACGACGACCCAGGTGAGCCAGAGCACCAGGCCCCAGAGCGGGACGCCGAGCACCAGGTGGGCGGTGCCCAGCCAGCCGACGCTGTCGGCGAAGTACAACGGCACCTTGACGGCCAGGCGCACCGCGAACAGTCCCGCCCAGAACCAGGTGGCGAGGGTGTAGCGCCGGACGAGCTCCGGGTCCTTGCGCCACGCGACCAGCGCGCCCAGGGGGCTCGGGGCGGTGGCGCCGGTCGACCCGGTGCCGTCGTCCGCCGGCTGCCTGCCGTCGCGCGAACGCTCGGCGGCGACGTCGGCGAACCCGCCGCGCACCGCCTCGACCACGAGGCCGACCACGGGCCAGCGCACCGCCAGGGAGACCAGGATGGCCGCGAGGTACGCGGCGTTGGTCCACAGCCCCCACACGTAGAAGTTCTGCGCCTCGCCCGAGCGCCACGCCCAGAACACGCCCACGCCGATGCCGAGCAGACCGCCCAGCGCCTGCGTGATCGGCGTGCGCTGCGCGAGCCGCACCACGACGGCGACGAGCGCGGCGCCCACGGAGGCGACCAGCGCCCAGGTCAGGGCGCCGCGCTCGTCTGCACCGGTCGACGAGCCCATCGACGCGACGACGTAGATGACCACGAAGAGCAGGCCGGGCAGCACGGCCTCGACCACGCCGCGCACGCCGCCCACGGCCTGCCCGAACGAGAACGAGTCGCCCGTGACCGCCCGCACCCCCCGCCCGTCGGCGGTCGGCGCCGCGGGGGCACCCGGCTCGGTGGGACCGGTCGGCTTACCCGCCGCGGGGTACCCGTCGCTCACTCGCCGGCCCGCGCGCGCAGCTCGTACCGGGGGTTGAACATCGTGCGCCGCCCGTCGATGTCGCACACCAGGCCTTCGACGCGGATGCGGCGGCCAGGGTCGATCCCCGCGATGGCCCGGCGCCCGAGCCACACGAGGTCGAGGGAGCCGGAGCCGTCGTACAGCTCGGCCTCCACCGTCGGCACCCCCTCGCGCGGGCGCAGCACGACCGAGCGCAGCACGCCGGCCGCGCTCGCCCGACGGCGGTCGCCCAGCGCGGCGACCGGGGTGCAGCCGCGGTGGGCCGCGGCCTCGTGCCGCTCCTCGTCGGCGGCGACCTCGTCGGCCGAGGCCAGCGC
Source organism: Isoptericola sp. NPDC057391 (assembly GCF_042668085.1). Classification (NCBI taxonomy): domain Bacteria; kingdom Bacillati; phylum Actinomycetota; class Actinomycetes; order Micrococcales; family Promicromonosporaceae; genus Isoptericola; species Isoptericola sp. NPDC057391. The sequence goes on from NZ_JBHVBO010000136.1 coordinate 1,188, forward strand.
GTGCCGGACGGCGGTTCGCAGGGACATCAACAGCTCCAGGCTGGTGGTCGAGCCGGCCTCGCGGCCGGGTCGGTCACCGGATCTCGGTGATCTCCGGCCCGCGGGTCAGCGGGTCGAACGACGGGGTCTGCGGCGCGGCGCCCTCGGGGCCGCCGGTGGCGTCCTCCCCCGCGGCGCCGCCCTGGCGCGCGCTCTTGGGCAGGGTCAGCGTGAGCAGGTCGCGCGGCGGGCGGGGGTTGCCGTCCCGCACCACGACGACGTTCGCGAACACGGACTCGAGCTGCTTCGCGGCCTCCGGGTCCACCGCGGCCCGACCCGACAGCACCCCGCGCAGGAACCAGCGCGGCCCGTCCACGCCCACGAAGCGGGCGGGGCGCACGGCCGGCTTGCCGTCGGGTCCGGTGGCCGGGATGCGCGCGATCAGCTCGCGCCCGAACGTGCCGGGCACGTCGTCGACCGTGCCGCCCTGGCGCGTGATGGACGCCCCGATCTCGGCGCGAACCTCGTCCCAGATGCCCTCCGTGCGAGGGGCCGCGAACGCCTGGACCTGCAGGCCGGACCCGTTGAGCGTCGCGGACACCCCGGTGACCTTCTGGGTTTTCTTGTCGACCTCCATGCGCAGCTCGAGGCCGGGCAGCACGGGCAGCCAGACGGCGCCGAGGTCCACGCGGGGCCCCATGCCCGTCACCTGCGTCGAGTCGAACGGGCCGCGCTCGGGGCGCTCCGCCCCGGCCTCCCCGGTGGCGGCGTCGGCACCGGCGACGGCCCCGGTGGCGGGCGCCGCGGCCTCCGCGGTCGCGGGCTCGCGGGCCTCGTCGGTCCCCTTCTTCGACGCGTTGCGCCGGAACAGCCCCACGGAGGATCTCCTTCTCGTCGTCCTGCTCGCCCGGCGGCCGGACGAGCCCTACCCATCTCCCACAGTAGACCGGATCGCGCACGCCTCCGGTCCGTGCCCGGGAGCGTCAGCCGCCGGCGAAACCGCCGCTCGAGCCGAACCCGCCCTCGCCGCGGTGCGACCCCGGCAGCGTGGTCGCCACGAGGAAGCGGGCGTGCTCCACCCGCTGCACGACGAGCTGCGCCACGCGATCGCCCCGGCGCAGCCGCACCGGCTCGGCGACGTCCGTGTTGAGGAGGATCACCTTGATCTCCCCGCGGTAACCCGCGTCGATGGTGCCGGGGGCGTTCACCACGGTCAGCCCGTGCTTCGCCGCGAGGCCGGAGCGCGGGTGCACGAACGCCGCGTACCCCTCCGGCAGCGCGATCGCCACCCCGGTGGGCACGACGACGCGGCCCTGCGGGGGGATCTCGACGTCGACCGTGGTCACGAGGTCCGCGCCCGCGTCGCCCGGGTGCGCGTACGCGGGGGTCGGCACCTCGTCGAGCAGGGTGACGAGGACGTCGACGGTGCTCGGGTCGACGCTCGGGTCGGTGCTCACATGGCTGGCGTCGTGGGTCGCGGCTGGCGTCACGGGCTGGCTGGCGGTGTCAGGCACCCGGGAAGCGTAGCCGACCGGCGGCCGGCGCACCGGCGTCCGCGGGACCGGGCCCGTGCCCTGGCGAGGTGCTGGGATGATGGACCCATGAGCGAGCACGCGCCCCACCCGCCCACCGTCACCGGCCCGGCCTTCCGGGAGCGGCTGTCCCCCGGCCCGGCGGCCTGGTGCGGCGCCGTCGGGCTCGGCGTGATCGTCGGGGTGACGCTGTACCCGCTGGCGCACGCGGTCGCGATCGTGGTGGGCGTGCTCGTCGCGGCCGCCACCCTCGCGGCCCTCCTCGCGACCTCGCCGGTGATCGAGGTCGCCGACGGGCGGCTGCGCGCCGGCAAGGCCCAGATCTCCCTGGACCTCCTCGGCGAGGTGACCACGATGGACGACGCCGAGGCGATGCGCACCGCCCTGGGCCCGGCGCTCGACGCCCGCGCGTTCGTGTGCCTGCGCGCCTGGGCGCGCACCGGCGTCCAGGTGGACCTCGAGGACCCGCTCGACCCCACCCCGTACTGGCTGCTGTCGACCCGACGCCCGCAGGAGCTGGCCGCCGCGCTCGCGCGCTGAGCGCCGGCGCCCCCGTGGCCCCGGAGGTCCCGGGAACGACGAAGGCCGTCACGTCCTCGAAGTGACGGCCCGTGTCGTCCGTGGTGCTGGCGCCCCGACCCGGCGGTCGGTCAGGCGGCGCACTCCGTGCAGATCATCTGACCGTTCTTCTCGTAGGCCAGCTGGCTGCGGTGGTGGACGAGGAAGCAGCTCGTGCAGGTGAACTCGTCGGCCTGGCGGGGCAGGACGCGGACCGCGAGCTCCTCGCCGGACAGGTCGGCGCCGGGAAGCTCGAAACCTTCCGCGGCCTCCGTCTCGTCCTCGTCGACGACACCCGACGACTTGTCGGAACGACGCGCCTGGAGCTCCTGGATCGAGTCCTGCTCCACGTCCTCGTCGTTCTTGCGGGGGGCGTCGTAGTCGGTTGCCATCTGTGTGGTCACGCTCCGTGGTGTCGGTATCGGTACGCGCTGATAATGCTCGGTGACCGGGTTTTGTTCCCGGTCGGCCCACGGATTGTGCACCATTTCGGGCGGGCGCGCGACACCGCGCGCTGTTCCTCGTGTCACAGGCGCACGATCGGCCGCTGACCTGCACCGACGCACCGGCCGGGCGCGATGTTCGCCCTCGGCGTGACCGGCGGCCTGACGCGATTTTTCACCCCGGACGACGGCCGCGGAACGCCCGAACCTCGTCAGGCGCTCAGGCCGGCGGCGGACCCTCAGGACGGTCGGCGTCGGCGGCCTCGAGCAACCGGACGAGCTCCGCCACGACCGGCATCGCACCCGCGACAGTCATGGCGCTGCCCGGCCCCCGGCCGCGCAGCCCGCCGACCCAGGCCCCCGCCTCCGCGGCCACGAGCGCGCCGGCCGCCAGGTCCCACGGGTTGAGCCCGCGCTCGTAGTAGAGGTCGAGCGCACCCTCCGCGAGCAGGCACAGGTCGATCGCCGCGGAGCCGAGCCGTCGGATGTCGCGCACCCGGGGCAGGACGTCGGCGAGGACCTCGGCCTGCCGGGCCCGCCGCGCGGGCGCGTACCCGAAGCCCGTGCCCACCAGCGACCGGGAGAGGGCGTCCGGCCGGCTCACGCCCAGGGCACGCCCGTCGCGCTCGGCGCCGCCGCCGCGCGCCGCGGTCCAGGTGCGCCCGTCGACCACCGAGTGCACGCAGCCTGCGAGAGCCGTCCACCGCTCGGGGTCGGCGGGCCCCGCCACGACGGCCACCGAGACCGCGTACGACGCGACGCCGTACACGTAGTTGACCGTGCCGTCGATCGGGTCGAGCACCCACGTGAGCCCGGACGTCCCGGGGACGTCGTCGCCCTCCTCGCCCAGGATCGCGTCGTCGGGCCGCTCCGCGGCGAGCCGACGACGCAGCAGCGCCTCGACCGCCCGGTCCATGTCCGTCACCGGGTCGACGTCGGACGACTTGGTCGCGGCGACCTCGACGCGCTCCGGGCGGCCGTCGCGCACCAGCGCGCCCGCCTCGCACGCCAGGCTGCGGGCCAGCGCCCGCAGCGCCTCGACGTCGGTGCCGACGTCAGTGCCGGTGCCGCCGGTCCGGTCCCCGGTCGCCGCTCGTTCGTCCACGGCCTACATCTTGCCCGACCGACGCCCCCACCGGGCGGTCCACCCGGGGCCCGGGTGCGGCACCGTCCACCCGCGCGCGAGCGACGCGATCCGGAACCCGAAGACGAGGGCCACCACCCCGAGCGCGGTCCACAGCTGCAGCACGCCCTCGTGCCACAGCACGGCGGTGAGCCCGGCGCCGACGAGCGCGGGCACGGCGTAGAGCTGGCGGTCGGCGAACACGAGCGGCACCTCGCCCACGAGGACGTCCCGCAGGATCCCGCCGCCCACGGCGGTGAGCACCCCGACCACCACCGAGGCGAGCACGCCCGCGCCCAGGTCGAGCGACTTGGTGGTGCCCTGCAGCACGAAGAGCGACAGCGCGGCGGCGTCGAGCACCAGGATGGAGCGCCGCATCCGCTCCAGCCCCGGGTGGAAGAAGAAGATGATCACGCCGGCGGCCAGCGCGGCCAGCACGAGCCGCCAGCTCGAGATGCCGACCGGCGGGGTGTCGCCGATCAGGACGTCGCGCAGGATCCCACCCCCGAGGCCGGTCACCCACGCGAGGACGAGGACGCCGAACGCGTCGAACCGCTTGCGCACGGCGGCGAGCCCTCCCGAGACCGCCGCGACGAAGACGGCGACGAGCTCCAGGTAGGAGACCGGGCCGGAGGTGAACGCGTCCACGGGACGCCATCCTCCCAGGCCCGCCCGCGCGGGGCGCGCCAATCGACGGCACACCGACGCGCCTGCGCGGCCCCGTCCCGCGCCGGTGGCACCCTCGAACAGGCGGACCCGCCCCGACGGAGTTCCCGAGGGCGACCTGTGAGGGAGGAAGCATGGCCGAGCTCGAGCTCGTGAGGCTGCACGAGGACGGTGAGCGCCTGGTCCTGCGCGGCCCCGACGGCACCGAGAGCACCCTGCCCATCACGGAGGCGCTGCGCGCCGCGGTGCGGCGCGACCGGCCGCGCACGGAGGCGCTGCGCGCCCAGGCGGCCACGACCCTGCGGCCCCGGGACCTGCAGGCGCGCCTGCGCGCCGGTGCCTCGGTCGAGGAGCTGGCCGAGGAGTCCGGGCTCCCCGTCGAGCACGTGCAGCGCTACGAGTGGCCCGTGGCCGCGGAGCGCGACCACGCCATCGGGCAGGTGCGCGCCCACCGGCTGCCGGGCGACGACGACACGACGACGCTCGGGGAGGTCGCCGACACCCGGCTGGCCGCCCGTGGCGTGACGACCGACGAGGCCCGCTGGTCCGCCCGCCGCGACGGCACCGCGCCCTGGGTGGTCGAGGTGCGGTTCTCCGCCGGCGACCGCGACCGGTCGGCCCGCTGGACCTTCGACCCCAAGGGCCGCGTCGTGACGCCGCTCGACGACGAGGCGCGCTGGCTCGGACAGCCGGACGACCCCGTCTCCCCCGACGTGCTGGGCGTGCCGTCGGCGGGCGGCCGGACGGTCCCGCCCCGTCGGCACGTCGACGACGACACCACCGCGCTGCTCCTGGACGACCTCGCCGGACGGCGCGGGCAGCGGCCCGGCGACCGCCGCCGGACGCCCGCGCGCGCGACGGACGACGTCCCGCCCCCGCCGGCGCCGATCCCCGTCGGTCACGTCAGCGCCCCCGGCGCACCGCCGACGGGGCACGACGCGCCCGGCGGCACGCCGGAGCCGGCGCACGCCGACCCGGCGGGTGCGAGCGTCGTCGACCTCGGGTCGCGGCGGGCGGGCCGGCGCCCGACCGCGCCCGACCGCTCGTCCCACCCCTCGTCCCACCCCTCGGCGGCGCGCCGGCCGGTGCCCGGCGTGCTCCCGCTCGACCGGGACGACGACGGCGCCGAGGAGGTCGACGACGCCGCGGACGCGCACTCGGACGCCCACCCGGACGCACGGTCCGACGTCGTCGACGACGCGCCCGCCCCGAGCGGCCCGCCCACGCAGGGTGCCGCCGGTCCGCAGCCGGCCGCACCGGCGCCGCGGAGCGACAAGCCCGCGGGCGCGCGACGCACGGGACGCAAGGGCCGCGCGCAGGTGCCGAGCTGGGACGAGATCGTCTTCGGCGGCGGGCGCCCGTCGTCCTGAGGTCCGCACCGACCGGTTCGCCCCGACTTCCCCGCTGCTTCCCCGCGACGTCCCCGCTACGCCCCGTCGCCCAGGTCCAGCTGGTCCGTGACGGCCGCGCGCCGGCGGGCGTCGGCCTGAGTCATGCGCCGCATGTGGTGGCGCCGGCACAGCACCTCGTAGGAGACCGGGCCGCCGTCGGGCGCGCCCGCGACGTCGCCGACCACCACCTGGTCGCCCTCGACGACCATGACGCCGCCCACGGTGCGCGCGTTGTGGGTGGCCCGCGCGCCGCACCAGCACAGGGACCGCACCTGCAGCTCCTCGACGCGGTCGGCGAGCTCGATGAGTCGGGCGGCGCCGGGGAACAGCCGGGTGCGGAAGTCGGTGGTGATGCCGAAGGCGAAGACGTCCAGCTCCACCTCGTCGACGAGGCGGGCGAGCTGCTCCACCTGGGCCGGGGAGTAGAACTGCGCCTCGTCGCACACGAGGTAGTCCACAACGCGACCGGCCTGCCGCTCGGCGGCCACCACCTCCCAGAAGTCGGTGTGGTCGGTGACCTCGCGGGCGTCGACCTCGAGCCCGAGCCGCGAGGACAGCCGGGACGTGCCGGCGCGGTCGTCGCGCGTGAAGATCAGCCCGGTCCGCCCGCGCGCCGCGTGGTTGTGGTCGGTCTGCAGCGCCAGCGTCGACTTGCCGCTGTCCATGGTCCCGGAGAAGAAGACGAGCTCGGCCATGGGCCAGATCCTGTCAGACCAGGGTCCTGCCCGGGTCCTACTGGCCGACGCGCCCGTCCACGCACTCGCGCAGCAGGTCCGCGTGTCCGCAGTGCCGCGCGTACTCCTCGACGTGGCTGAGCAGCAGCTCGCGCAGGGAGATCGCGCCGCCCGGCTCCGCGCCGAGGTCGGAGAACCCGGCGTTGGTCGCCCCGAGGTCGTCGAAGCCGTCGACCATGCGGTCCGTGGCGGCCATCTCCTCGCGCCAGCGCCCGAACGCCTCCTCGACGACGGCGGGGTCGGCGACCGCGCCGTCCCAGTCGCCGTCGCGGTTCGCCTCGCTGCGGTACAACCACGGAGCGTCCTCGCCGGTCATGATGCGGCGCACGTGGCGCTCGTCCTCCGTGAGGTGGCGGACGAGGCCCAGCAGCGACATGGTCGACGGCGGCACCGAGCGGCGGGCGAGCTGCTCGGCGTCCAGGTCGGCGCACTTCATCTCGACGGTCAACCGGTACGAGCGCAGCGAGTCGAGCAGGATCGCCCGTTCGTCGACCAGCTCGACGTCGCTCTCCCGAGGGTCGTCGTCCGGGTCCACCCACATGTCCGGGTACACCGTCGCCCGGGTCCACCGGGACGTGCGCGCGGGGTCCTGCTCGCCGTCCTGCATGCGCTGCTCCATGGCCACATCGTGGCACCGGAGCCCCGCACCGGCCACGGGATTCGCGCGCGGCTACGCCTGCGCGACCAGGAGCGGCACGACCATCTCCGCGGGCGTCAGCGACCCGTGCACGCCGGGCATCTCGCGGGCGCCGGACGGGTGCAGGCGTGAGTCGACGACCGTCGCCGCGCCGCGGGCCGCGACCAGGACGTCGCCCACGGCGGGGAGCACGTGGTCGGCCACCGGACCCAGCCAGCCGGCCGCGAGCGCGTCGTCGCGCAGTACGACGAGCGCGTCGTCGCCGAGCACCCCGGCCCAGCGGGCCGCGACGTCCCGCGGGTCGGCGCCGGGCGTGACGTACACGTGGCCCGCGCGCGGCTCGCCGCCGAGCAGGGCGACGTCGCGCGCGAGCTCCGGGTGCGCGGCGACGTCGTGCTGGTGGGACAGGTCGGCCGTCACCTGCCCGTGGTCCGCCGTGACGACGACGAGCGTGCCCCTCGGCACGGAGCGCACCAGGCGGCGCAGCTCGGAGTCCGTCTCCTCGAGCGCGTCGCCCCACTGCCACGACTGCGGGCCGTGCTGGTGCCCGGCCTTGTCGACGGCGCCGTGGTACAGGTACACGAGGCCGGGCTCGCGCAGCTCGCGCACCGTCGTGCCCACCTGGGCGTCCAGTCCCTCGGCGGCCACGTAGCGCGGCCCGCGCAGCGCCGCGCGGGTCATCCCCGAGCCCGCGAACCGGGCGGGGCCGGGCGCGACGACGCGCACTCCCTCCGCGACGAGCCGCTCGAGCACCGTGGGCTCGCGCTGCACGTCCTCGGGCTCGGCGCGCATCGGCCCGGAGAGCTTGGTGCGCCGGTAGGGGTCCGACTGCTCGGTCCAGGACACCGTGGTGGCGAGGCCGCCCGTGGCGGGGTTGCGCTGGGTGTAGCCCAGCAGGCCGGTGCGGCCGGGCGCCGTGCCCGTGCCGAACGTCGCGAGTGCCGCCGCCGTCGTCGAGGGGAAGCTGGACAGCACCGACCGGCCGTCCGCGGCCAGCGAGCGCAGGAACGGGGCGTGCCCGCCGCGCTCGGCGAGGTTGGCCAGCCCCAGCCCGTCGACCAGGACCACCACCGCGCGCCGGACGCCGGCGGGCAGCCCCAGCGCGTCGCGGCAGTCCGTCGACCGCAGCCCGGTCGCGGTCGTGAGCTCCGCACCGAGGGCTCCCGCGACGGCGGGCAGGACCGCGGCGAGGGAGTCCGTCCCGTAGGAGGGGGCGAGGAGGCCGTCGGGGAGCGCGAGCGTCGCCGTCATCGGGCGACGCGCCCGCCCGCCCCCGTCGCGGCCGACAAGGAGCGCGAGAACGCGATCGCGCGGCGCAGGGCGTCCCGGCCCTCCGCGGCCCCGCTGACGCGCACGACGACGTCGTCGGGGGTGAGCTGGCCGGTGAGGCCGTGGTCGGCCTCGCAGTTGGGGTCCGGGCACTGCACCGGCTCGAGGTCGACGCGGGAGACGGCGCCCCAGCCGATCGCGAGCGTGAGCTCCGAGGCGCCGTCGCCGGGCCGGTGCTCGGCCGGCTCGGCCACGACGTGCGTGAGCGCGACCGACCGGATCTCGCTCAGCGGGACGGCCTCCGTGGTCGCGGCCGCCGACGAGGGGTGGGCGGCGTCGCCCTCGTGGTCGTCGACGTGGGCGGTGACGAGGCGGGTGGGCGTGAGCGCCAGCACGGTGAGGTGCCGGCGCACGGCGTCGTCGAAGGTGGTCTCGGCCTGGACCAGGTGGGCGAGCACGTCCTCGTCGGCGAGGGCGACGTCGAGGACATCCTCCACGAGGTCCGGGTAGTACCCGGCCCGGCGCACGTGGACGGACAGGTCGGCACGGAGGTTCTCACGGGCGGTGGCATGCGGCACCCGCGCATTCTCCCACCGCCCCGGCGGCCGTGGCCAGCACGGTCCCTGGCCCGCGTCAGCCGGGCAGCGCGCGCCGCGGCGCGTCCGCGCGCTGCGCGGCCGACCGCAGCCGGACGACGGCGTGCAGCACGCTCACGCCGACCGAGCCCGCGACGACGGGGTACAGCTCCAGCGACGCGAGCTCCGGGAGGTCGTCCGCCAGCACGGACACGCGAGCGAGCACGTCCTCGAGCGCGTCGATGTCCGCCTCCGGCGCGCCGCCGTACCCGAACAGCCGCGGCGCCGCGCGCACGGTGCGCACCATGGCGGCCACGTCGACGTCCGTCAGCGGAGGGATGCCGTAGGCGACGTCGTCGAGGAGGTCGGTCGCGTCGCCCGCGAGGCCGAAGGACACCTTCGGGCCGAACAGCGGGTCCTCGCCGGACCGGATGACGCACGGCACCCCCACGGGCGCCATGGACTGCACCTCCATGACGGGCTCGTCCTCCCCCAGGACGTCGAGCGCGACCTGGCGCATGCGCTCCACGTCGGCGCGCAGCTCGGCCGCGTCCGCGATGTCCAGGCGCACCCCGCCCAGGTCGGTGCGGTGGCGCAGCGCCGTCGAGGCGGTCTTGAGGGCGACCGGCCAGCCGAGCTCGTCGGCGGCCGCGACGGCCTCCTGCGCCGTGCGCACGGTCCGCGAGCGCCACAGCCGCACGCCGTAGCAGTCGAGGAGCTCCGCCGTCTCGTCCTGGCTGAGCACCCGCCCGTCGCCGCCCTCGGCCTCCGCGAGCCAGCACTCGACGAGCCGACGTGCCCGCCGCGGCGCGGTCCCCTCGGGCCGCACGTGCGTGCCGCGGTCCTCCGTGCGCCAGCGCGCGTACGTCACGACCTTGCCGAGCGCCGTCACGGCGTCCTCCGGCGTGGAGAACGCCGGGATGCGCACGGGCGTGCCGTCGGGGCCGGTGGCGGCCAGCTCGTCGGGCAGGCCGCTGAGGCCGAGCATCGACGCGACGGTGGTGCGCCCCGTCCGCGCGGCCGCCACGGCGACGGCCCGCGCCACGGCTCCGGTGCGCGGCACCACGACGGGCACGTCGACGGCGACGACGACGTCGCACGCCCCCGGCGCGTACAGCGCGCCGGTCACCTGGGCGATCTGCTCGTCGGTGGCGTCCGGCGGCAGGAAGTCGGACGACGCCGCGACGACGAGGCCCGCGGCGGCAGCGGCCTCCGCCACGAGGGCGGCCAGCGCGGCGGACGACGCGAGGATGCCCACCCGGCCACCCGTCGGCAGCGGCTGGTGCGCCAGCACCTGCGCGACGTCCATGAGCTGGTGGGTGTTCTCGGCCCGGATGACACCGGACTGCCGCAGCATCTCGTCGAGCAGGCGGCGGGGCGCCCGCGTGGCGCGCACGGCGTGCCCCGGCGGCACCACCTGACCCGACCGCCCTGCCACCACGACGACGACGGGCTTGACCCCGGCCAGCCGGCGCGCGATACGGGAGAACTTGCGCGGGTTGCCGATGGACTCGAGGTAGAGGCAGACCACGGCGGTGCGCGGGTCGTCCTGCCAGTACTGCATGAGGTCGTTGCCGGACACGTCGGCGCGATGGCCCGCGGACAGCAGCGCCGAGACGCCGAGGCCGCGCCGCTCGAGCGTGCGCGTGAGCGTGACGGCGGCCGGCGCCGACTGGCAGAACATGCCGACCACCCCGGCGCGCGGCGCCCGCTCCGCGAGGC
>NZ_JBHVBO010000137.1:0-11808 GCF_042668085.1 Isoptericola sp. NPDC057391
GGACCGGGCCCCTTCGGCCGTCCCGGCCGGGTCTCGTCGGGTCCCGTCAGAAGGCGGCGAGGTGCTCCGCGAGGTACGCGGTGACCTTGGGGAGGGCCACCCGCTCCTGCGCCATGGTGTCGCGGTGGCGGATGGTCACCGCGTCGTCGTCGAGCGTGTCGAAGTCGACGGTGACGCAGAACGGCGTGCCGATCTCGTCCTGGCGGCGGTAGCGGCGGCCGATGGCGCCCGCGTCGTCGAAGTCGACGTTCCAGTTCTGGCGCAGCTCCGCGGCGAGGTCGCGGGCCTTGGGCGACAGGGCCTCGTTGCGACTCAGCGGCAGGACGGCGGCCTTGACCGGCGCCAGGCGCGGGTCCAGGCGCAGCACGGTGCGCTTGTCGACGCCGCCCTTGGTGTTGGGCGCCTCGTCCTCGGCGTACGCCTCGACGAGGAACGCCATGAGCGAGCGGGTCAGGCCCGCGGCCGGCTCGATGACGTACGGCAGCCAGCGCTCGTTCGACGCCTGGTCGAAGAACGACAGGTCCTTGCCGGAGTGCTCCGAGTGCGTCCTGAGGTCGAAGTCGGTGCGGTTCGCGATGCCCTCGAGCTCGCCCCACTCGCCACCGGCGAAACCGAAGCGGTACTCGATGTCCACCGTGCGGGTGGAGTAGTGCGAGAGCTTCTCGGCCGGGTGCTCGTACAGGCGCAGGTTCTCGGGGTCGATGCCGAGGTCCGTGTACCAGGCCATCCGGGTGTCGATCCAGTACTGGTGCCACTCGGCGTCCTCGCCGGGCTTGACGAAGAACTCCATCTCCATCTGCTCGAACTCGCGGGTGCGGAAGATGAAGTTGCCCGGCGTGATCTCGTTGCGGAACGACTTGCCGATCTGCGCGATGCCGAACGGCGGCTTCTTGCGCGACGCGGCGGCAACGTTGGAGAAGTTCACGAAGATGCCCTGCGCCGTCTCCGGGCGCAGGTAGTGCACGCCGGACTCGTCCTCGACGGGGCCGAGGTACGTCTTGAGCATCATGTTGAAGTCGCGCGGCTCGGTCCACTGCCCGCGGGTGCCGCAGTTGGGGCAGGCGATCTCGGCGAGGCCGCCCTCGGGGGCGCGGCCCTTCTTCTCCTCGAACTCCTCGACCATGTGGTCCTCGCGGAACCGCTTGTGGCAGGAGAGGCACTCGGTCAGCGGGTCGTTGAACGCGCCGAGGTGGCCGGACGCGTGCCACACCGGCGTGGGCAGGATGACGGCGGAGTCGAGGCCCACGACGTCGTCGCGGCGCGTCATCGCGCGCCACCACTGCTGCTTGATGTTCTCCTTCAGCTCCACGCCGAGGGGCCCGTAGTCCCACGCGGAGCGCGTACCGCCGTAGATCTCGCCGGACTGGAACACGAAACCTCGCCGCTTGGCGAGGGAGACGACGGCGTCGAGCTTGGCGGTCGGGGACGGTGCTGCCACGGATCACTCCTGGGTGTCGGGCCGCCACGTGGCTCGTGGGGCCGGTGCGGGGAACGCCGCAGCGGCTGGACGTCGGCATGTCGGAGGCCGACGTCGACCGGCTGCGGTGCCCCCAGCCTACCGGGGCCGCTCACCGCCCCGGGGCGGGTCTCAGCCCTCCGCCTCGGCCACCGAGCGCGGCGGGGCGCCCGGCCCGGCGACGACCATGCCGGCCGGCGCCAGCCAGGCCGTGCACTCGGCCACGAACCGGCCCGCGAGCACGGCAGGGTCCCCCGCCCACGCCTCCTGGGCCTCCTCGAGGCCGCACGTCATGACGGCGAAGCCGCGCACCCGCTCGTCCGGGCCGCCCGCCGGGCCCGCCGCGAGCAGCAGGCCGCGGTCGTGCAGGTCCGCGACCGCGGCCAGGTGGGCGTCCTGGACCTGCAGCTCCTCGTCCTCCGGCAGCGGCCCCCAGTCGTCCGGGCGCACCAGCCGGACCAGCACCAGCTCGTCGAATCGCATCGGGGCCTCCCGCCCGGGCCGCCCCCGGGCGGCCGCTGCCGCCAGGGTACGGAGCCCGCCGCCCCCGTCGCGAGGGTGAAAGGCCGCGCGTCGGCGACAGGTGACGACCGGTGACGAATCCAGTGCGGCTCGATCGTCATGGAGGTGTCGCCCGGCCCCCGGGCGGTCACCATGAGGACTGGGACCGAAGGAGAGACCCATGCGTTACGCCCTGCTGCTGCACAACCCCGAGCCCGCCCCCGGCGACGTCCCCGCGGAGGGCATCGCCGAGATGGAACGGCTCTTCCAGGACTACGCCGACGCCCTGGTGGGCGCGGGCGTGCTGGTCGGCGCCGACGTCCTGCAGTTCTCCCACGCGACGACGACCGTCACGCGCCGCACCGGCGCCACCCAGGTGCAGGACGGCCCGTTCGCGGAGACGAAGGAGGCGCTCGCCGGCGTCTTCGTCATCGACGTCCCCGACCTCGACGTCGCCGTCGCGTGGGCCGAGAAGTGCCCCGGCGCCACGTACGGCTCCGTCGAGGTGCGCCCGGTCGCGACGTCGATCGTCGACGGGGCCTGGACCGGGCACGGCCCCGCCGAGTAGCCCGTGACCGACGGACCCGCCTACGACGCGGCGGCCGCGGCCGCACGGGACGGCTACGGCCGCCTCGTCGCGCTGCTGGCCGCCGGGTCGGGCGACCTGCAGGCCGCCGAGGACGCCCTCGGCGACGCGCTCGAGCGCGCCCTGCGCACCTGGCCGGCGGGTGGCGTCCCCGACAACCCCGCGGGCTGGCTGCTCACCGTGGCCCGCCGCCGCCTGCGCGACCGGCACCGGTCGGCGGAGGTGCGGCGCACCACGCCGCTGGTGCCGGAGCGGCACGCGCCCGCGCGCCTGGACGACGTCGACCCGGACGCCGTCGGCGACCGGCGCCTCGAGCTGATGCTGGCGTGCGCGCACCCCGCCGTGGACCCGGTGGCGCGCACGCCGCTCATGCTCACCGCCGTGCTGGGGTTCACGGCCGCGCAGGTCGCCCCCGCGTTCTCGGTCCCCGCCGCGACGATGGCCACCCGGCTGGTCCGCGCGAAGCGACGGATCAAGGACGCCGGGGTGCCGTTCGCCATCCCGGACCGGACGGTGCTGCCCGCACGCATGGCCGACGTGCTCGAGGCCGTCTACGGCGCGTACGTCGTGGAGTGGGCCACCGCCGACGCCGAGCCTCGCCCCCTGCCCTCGGAGGCCCTGCGCCTCGCCGAGGTGCTGGCCCAGCTCGTTCCTGACGACCCCGAGGTGCGCGGCCTGGCGGCCCTCGTGCTGCTGTCGTCCGCCCGCGCCGACGCACGGACCGACGCCGAGGGCCGGTTCGTCCCGCTGACGGAGCAGGACCCGGCCCGGTGGGACGGCGACCGGATCGCCCGCGCCCGCGCGCACCTGCGCGCCGCGCACGCCCGCCGCACCGTGGGCCGGTTCCAGCTCGAGGCCGCCGTCCAGGCCGTGCACTGCGCCCGCCTGCCCGGCGCGCCGCCCGACTGGGCCGCGCTGCGCCGGCTGCACGACGCGCTCCAGCAGGTGGCTCCGTCCCTCGGCGGCGCGGTCGCGCGCGCCGCCGTCGTCGCCGAGACCGACGGCCCGGCGGCCGGGCTCGCCGCCCTCGACCTGCTGGGCGACAGCACCGCCCGCTTCCAGCCCGCCTGGGCCGTCCGGGCCGACCTCCTCGCCCGCCTGGGCCGGGCCGCCGAGGCGGCGGCCGCCTACGACCGAGCGGTCGGGCTGACCTCGGACCGTGTCGTCCGCGCCCACCTCGAGGCCCGCCGAGCCGGCACGCGGGGCGACGGCTGAGCATCCCCCGCTGGAGGGCGACGAGTTGACAACGGTTCTCAATCTCCTGAGAATCATTCTCATGCTTCGCCGACGCGCGGCCCTCGCCGCCCTGCCTGCCCTCGCCCTGCCCGCCGTGCTCGCCGGGTGCTCCACCGACGACGGCGGGTCCGACGGCACGCTCGAGGTGCTCGCGTCGTTCTACCCGCTGCAGTACGTGGCCGAGCAGGTGGGCGGCGACCTCGTCACCGTCTCCAACCTCACGCCGCCGGCGGCGGAGCCGCACGACCTCGAGCTCTCCCCCGCCCAGGTGCGCGAGATCGGCACTGCGGATCTCGTCGTGTACTCCTCCGGCTTCCAGACGGCGGTCGACGAGGCCGTCGAGACGCAGTCGCCCGAGCACGTCGTCGACACCAGCGACGTCGTGACGCTCGAGAACCACCCGGGCACGCCGACGGGCGAGGACGCCGCCGCCGACCAGCTCGAGGAGGAGCTGGACGCGCACGCCGAGGAGGGCGAGCACGAGGGGCACGACCACGCCGAGGACGCCATGGACCCCCACTTCTGGCTCGACCCGACGCGCGTGATCGACGTCGGCCACGCCGTCGCCGCGTCGCTCGGCGAGGCGGACCCCGAGCACGCCGCCACGTACGCGGAGAACGCCCGCGCCCTGGAGAAGTCGCTCGAGGAGCTCGACGGCGAGTACGCGGGGGGCCTGAAGGAGTGCGCGTCGCGCACGCTCGTCACCTCCCACGAGGCGTTCGGCTACCTCGCGGAGCGCTACGACCTGCAGCAGGTGGGCATCGTCGGCCTCGACCCCGAGGCGGAGCCCTCCCCCGCGCGGCTGCGCGAGGTCGGTGCCATCGTCGAGGAGAACGACGTCAGCACGATCTTCACCGAGACGCTGACCAGCCCCAAGGTGGCCGAGACCCTCGCGAGCGACATCGGCGTCACGACCGCCGTCCTCGACCCGCTCGAGGGGCTGTCCGAGGACGCGGCCGCCGCGGGGGCCGACTACGTCTCGGTCATGCAGGACAACCTGGCCGCTCTCACCGAAGGGCTGCAGTGCTCATGAGCACCCTCGTCACCGACTCCTCGAGCGGGGCGGGCACTCCCCCGCCGCCGTCGGACGACGCCGTGCCGGCCATCGAGGCGCGCGACGTGCACGTGCGTCTCGGCGCCAGCCCCGTCCTGCGCGGGGTGGACCTCACGGTCCGGCGCGGCGAGGTCGTCGCGCTGCTCGGCGCCAACGGCTCCGGCAAGTCCACGCTGGTGCGCACGCTGGTCGGCGTGCTGCCGGCCGCCGCGGGCAGCGTGCACCTGTTCGGTCACGCGCTCGGCAACGCCGTCCCCTGGTCCCGCGTCGGCTACGTGCCGCAGCGCGTCAGCGCCGCCGCCGGCGTGCCGTCGACCGCGGCCGAGGTCGTCGCCTCCGGTCTGCTGCACGGCCGGCGCCTCCGGCTGCCGCGGGGCTGGCGCGCCCAGGTGCGCGACGCGCTCGACCTGGTCGGCCTCGCCGACCGCGCCCGCTACGCCACCCACCAGCTCTCCGGCGGCCAGCAGCAGCGCGTGCTCATCGCCCGCGCGCTGGTCCGCCGGCCCGAGCTCCTCGTGCTCGACGAGCCCGTCGCGGGCGTCGACCGGCCCAGCCAGGAGGCGTTCGCCGCCACGATGACGCGCCTCGTGGCCGACGGCATGACCGTGCTCGTGGTGCTGCACGAGCTCGGCGAGCTCGCCCCGCTCGTGCAGCGGTGCGTCGTCCTGCGGCACGGGCGGGTGGTGCACGACGGCGCCCCGCCCCGCCCGCAGCCCGGGCACGGCGGCGAGGCGCACGAGCACGTGCACCCGCACGCTCACCCCCGCACCGTGCAGCACCCCGAGAACGTGCGCCTGGCGGAGGGGCCCTTCGACCGACCGGACGACACCGACGAGGAGGTGGCGCGATGAGCGGCCTGTGGGAGATGGTCACCGACCCGTTCATGCAGCGGGCGCTCGTCGCGGCCCTGCTGGTGGGCGTCAGCGCGCCCGTCGTCGGCACGTACCTGGTGCAGAAGCGCCTCGCGCTGCTGGGCGACGGCATCGGGCACGTCGCGCTCACCGGCGTCGCGCTCGGCTGGCTCGTCGGCGCGGCGATGGGCCTGGTGCCCGACGACGTGCTCGCCGTGCCCGGCGCGGTGGTCGCCGCGGTGGCCGGCTCGGTCCTCATCGAGGTGGTGCGCCGCCGCGGGCGCACGTCGGGCGACCTCGCGCTCGCCATCCTGTTCTACGGCGGCATCGCCGGCGGCGTGCTGCTCATCGGGCTGGCGGGCGGCTCGTCCGGCAGCCTCATGGCGTACCTGTTCGGCTCCATCTCGTCGGTCACGCTGTCCGACGTCTGGGTCACCGTGGCGCTGTGCGGCCTCATCCTGCTCATCGGGCTCGGGCTGCGCGCTGCGCTCTTCTCGGTGAGCCACGACGAGGAGTTCGCCATGTCGTCGGGGCTGCCCGTGTGGGCCCTGAACATGGCGGTGGCCGTGCTCGCCGCGCTCACCGTGACGGTCGCGATGCGGGTGGTCGGCCTGCTCCTCGTCTCGGCGCTCATGATCGTGCCGGTCGCGATCGGCCAGCTCGTCACGAGGTCGTTCCGGCGCACGATGCTCGTGGCGTCGGTCATCGGGGTCGTCGTCTGCGTCACGGGGCTGTCGATCACCTACTGGCACAACGTCTCGCCGGGCGCGCTCATCGTCGTGCTCGCGATCGGCGTCTACGCCGTGGTCGCCGCGCTGCACCCGCTGCTCGCCCGCCGGAGCACCCCCGTCGACCCGCATCCCGACATCCCCGACGACGTCGCCGTCTCCCCGGCCGGCGCCGGCCGGGGCGCACCTCAGGAGGAGTGCACGCCGTGAACGACACCACGTCCCGCACCGCCCGGACCGTCGCTCCGCCGCGGATGACGCGGCAGCGGGCCGCCGTGGCGGACGCCCTCGGCGACACCGACGAGTTCCGCAGCGCCCAGCAGCTGCACGAGCTGCTGCGCGCCCGCGGCGACGCCGTCGGCCTCGCCACCGTCTACCGGACGCTGCAGGCCCTGGCCGACGGCGGCGACGTCGACGTCCTGCGCAGCGAGGACGGCGAGAGCCTGTACCGGCGCTGCGCCCGGCGCGAGCACCACCACCACCTGGTGTGCCGCGCCTGCGGGCGCGCCGTCGAGATCGACGGGCCGACCGTCGAGCAGTGGTCCGCGTCGGTCGGCGCCGCGCACGGCTTCGCCGACATCGAGCACACCGTGGAGCTGTGGGGCACCTGCTCCGCCTGCCGGGCAGCGGACGACCGCTCGAATTAGGGCAGGCATACCTCAGTCGGGCACAATGTTCCCGTGCACCTGACCACTCCCGCGCTCGCCGCGGCCGCCGAGGAACCCACCGGCGTCTTCACGATCGCCGGCGTGCCGTTCTGGGTCGTGTACGCGGCGGCGTTCGGGATCGTGCTCGTGCGCGCGCAGGCCACCTACTGGGCCGGGCGCGGCGTGGCCCGCGGCACGGCCCGCGGGCGGGTCGCCGACGCGCTGGCCCGCCCGGGCGCGGCGGCGGTCGTCGAGCGCGTGAACCGCTGGGGCCCGCCCGCGGTGACGCTGTCGTTCTTCACCGTGGGGGTGCAGACCCTGGTCAACCTCGCCGCCGGCTACCTGCGCATGCCCTTCGGACGCTACCTCGCGGCCCTGCTCGCCGGCTGCGCCGTGTGGGCGGGCATCTGGACGACGATCGGCACCGCCGCCGTCAACGCGGCGATCGCGGTCGGCCTGCGCCACCCCGTCACGCTCGTCGCGATCGGGCTCGGCGCGGTGGCCCTGGTCTCCTGGGTGGCCTACCGCCTGACCCGGCGCAGGCCCGCGGGCCGGCCCGCCGACCGGACGGTCGCGGCCGCGACCGAGGACGCCTCGTGACCGCGACCACCACGGCCGTCGCCCCGGCCGCCCGGCCCGCGTCCGCCCTCGTCGCGCGACGGGCGCGCGGGCGCCTGCTGGTGGTCCTGGCCGCCCTCGTGATCCTGGCGGCCGTCGTGCTGGCGAGCCTCGCGCTGGGCGTCCGCGACATCGACGTCGCGACCGTCTGGCAGGCGCTCACCCACCCGGTCGCGGGCAACGTCGACCACGACGTCGTGCGGGACCAGCGCGTGCCGCGCACGCTGATCGGCCTCGCCGCCGGCGCGGCCCTCGGCATCGCGGGCACCCTCGTGCAGGGCGTCACGCGCAACCCCATCGCCGACCCCGGCCTGCTCGGGCTCAACTCGGGGGCGTCGCTCGCCGTCGTGATCGCCGTGTCCATGCTCGGGGTGGCCTCCCCGCTCGGGTTCGTGTGGTTCGCGTTCGCGGGCACCGCCGCCGCCGCGCTGCTGGTCTTCTCCATCGGCGCCGGTCAGCCGGTCAAGCTCGCCCTGGTCGGCGCCACGGTCACCGCGCTCATCACGCCCCTGATCACCCTGGTGCTGCTGCGCGACCCGGAAGCCTTCAACATGTACCGGTTCTGGGCGGTGGGCTCTCTCACGGGCCGCAGCACGGAGACCCTCGCGGTGCTGTGGCCGTTCGTCGCCGTCGGCGTCGTGCTCGCGGGGGCGCTCGCGCACCGCCTGTCCATGCTCGCGCTCGGCGACGACGTCGCCTCCGCCCTGGGCCAGCGGGTCGGGGTGACGCGGGGGCTCACGGCGGTCGCCGTCATCCTGCTCGCAGGCACGGCGACGGCGCTGGCCGGCCCCATCGCCCTCGTCGGGCTGGCCGTGCCGCACGCCGCCCGCCGTCTGGTCGGCACGGACTACCGCTGGATCGTGCCGCTCACCGCCGTCCTCGGCCCCGTGATGCTGCTCGGGGCCGACGTCATCGGGCGCCTCGTGCTGCCGCACTCCGAGCTCGAGGCCGGCGTCGTCGCCGCCGCGATCGGCGCCCCCGTCCTCGTCGCCGTGGCCCGCGGCCGGACCGTGGCGGGGGTGTGAGATGACCGCCGACCTCGCCGCCCGCCCCGCGGACCCGGGCACCCCCGTCGCCCCCGCGGACCCCGTCGCCGCCCTGCGCCGCCGTCGACGCCGGCGGCTCACGCTCGTGGTCGCGTCGCTCGTCGTCCTGCTCGTGGCGTTCGCGACCCTCGCGCTGACGCTCGGCGAGGCCTCGCTCGCGCCCGGGCGGGCCCTCGCCGCCCTGTTCGGCGTCGGCTCGGACGGCGACCTCTTCGTCGTGCAGCGCCTGCGGCTGCCCCGCATCGAGACGGCCGTCCTCGCGGGCGCGTCGTTCGGCCTCGCGGGCGCCATGTTCCAGACCACCCTGCGCAACCCGCTCGCCAGCCCCGACATCCTCGGCATCGCCAGCGGCGCGAGCCTCGGGGCCGTCACGGCGATGCTCGTGCTGGGCCTCACCGGCCTGGCCGTGTCCGGGGCCGCGTTCGTCGGCGCCCTGCTGGTCGCCCTGGCGATCTGGCTGTTCGCGTGGCGCCAGGGGCTGCACTCCATCCGCTTCGTCCTGGTCGGCGTCGGCTTCGCGTACCTGTGCTCGTCGCTGCTGGCCTGGCTGCTGGCCAGCGTCGAGATCAGGGCCGCCCAGTCCGCGCTCGTGTGGACGGTCGGGAGCGTGGCCGACGTGCGCGGCACGGACCTCGTGACCTTCGCCGCGTCCGCCCTGGTGCTCGGCGCCGGCATCGCCGCGGTCTCGCGGTGGCAGGGCCCGCTCGCCCTCGGCGACGACAACGCACGCGCCCTCGGCGTCCCCGTCGACGCCGCCCGCGTGACGTCGCTGCTGCTGGCCGTCGGCCTGGTGGGGGTCGCGACGTCGTTCGTCGGCCCGCTCGCGTTCGTCGCCCTCGTGGCCCCCGCGATCGCGCGCCGCCTGCTGTCGGACGGCGGTGCCGCGCTCGCCGTCTCGGTGCTCACCGGCGCCGTCCTGGTGCTCGCAGCGGACGTCGTGGGTCAGCACCTGCTGTTCGGCCTCGAGGCGCCCACCGGCATCGTGACCGGCCTCATCGGCGCCCCCTACCTGCTGTGGCTCCTGGCCACCGACCGAAGGAAGAGACTCGCATGACCGACGTGCACCGGCCCACCGCGCCGCCCGCGCGTCCCGACGCGACGCCGGGCCCGAAGGGCGGCACGGCCCGCGAGGCCGCGCCGGACGTCACGCTGCGCGCCCACGGCGTGAGCCTCGGCTACGACGGGCGTCGCGTGATCGACGGGCTCGACCTGGAGCTCCCCGCCGGCCGCGTGACGGCGATCGTCGGCCCCAACGCCTGCGGCAAGTCGACCCTGCTGCGCGGCCTGGCCCGCCTGCACCCGCTCGACGGCGGCCGCGTGACGCTGGGCGGCGAGGACGTGGGCGGGCTGTCCCGCAAGGAGCTGGCGAAGCGCGTCGGCGTGCTGCCGCAGTCGTCGATCGCGCCCGACGGCGTCCGCGTCGCGGAGCTCGTGGGCCGCGGCCGGTACCCGCACCAGGGCTGGTTCGGCCGGCACAGCTCCACGGACGACGGCGCGGTGCTGCGCGCCCTCGAGGCCACCGGGGTCGCCGACCTCGCCGACCGGCCCGTCGCCGAGCTGTCGGGCGGCCAGCGGCAGCGCGTGTGGATCGCGATGGTGCTGGCGCAGGAGACCGACGTCGTGCTGCTCGACGAGCCCACGACCTACCTCGACCTCGCCCACCAGGTCGACCTGCTCGACCTGCTGACCGAGCTGAACCGCACCCGCGGCACCACCGTCGTCATGGTGCTGCACGAGCTCAACCTCGCCGCCCGGTACGCCGAGCACCTGGTGGTGATGAGCGCCGGGCAGGTCGTGGCCGAGGGCCGCCCCGGTGACGTCCTCACGGCCGCCTCGGTGCACGCGGCGTTCGGCCTGCGGGCGCAGGTCGTGCCGGACCCGGTGTCGGGAACGCCACTCGTCGTCCCCCTCGGGCGGACGCACGACCGCGACCCGAGATAGGTTAGGCTCGCCTCACCTACCGTTCCTCTCGCGCCGCCGGCGCGAGCACACCGAGGAGAACCCGTGCGTCTTCGCCGTCCTCTCGCCGCTGCCACCGCCCTCGCGGCGACGGCCGCCCTGACCCTCGCCGGCTGCGCCTCCGACGACGCCCCGGAGAGCGACCCGTCGGCCGCCTCCGGCAACGTCCGGTCCGAGCCGACCGACGAGTTCCCGATCACGATCGAGCACGCGCTCGGCGAGACGGTGATCGAGAAGGCGCCGCAGCGCGTCGCCACGTGGGGCTGGGGCTCCACCGAGGCCGCCATCGCGGCGGGCGTCTACCCCGTCGCGGTCGCCGAGCAGATCTTCACCGTCGGCGAGGACGCCCTGCTCCCCTGGGTCGAGGACGCGTACGAGGAGGAGGGCATCGAGAAGCCCGCCGTCCTGTCCGACCCCGACGGCGGTGCCACGGTGCCCTACGAGGAGTTCGTCGAGGCGAAGCCCGACCTCATCGTCGCCCCCTACTCCGGGCTCACCCAGGAGCAGTACGACGTGCTCAGCGACATCGCCCCCGTCGTCGCCTACCCGGACGCCCCGTGGACCACGACGTGGCAGGACACCATCACGCTCACGGCCGAGGCGCTCGGCCGCTCCGACGCCGGCGAGCAGGTGCTCGGCGACATCGACGACTTCGTCGCCGAGAAGGCCGCCGAGCACCCCGAGTTCGCGGGCAAGACGTTCGCGGCGATCGTCGACGACCCGACCAAGGGCATCGTGTCGGTCTACACCCCGCTGGACGCCCGGACCACCTTCCTCGAGGGCCTCGGGGTGAAGAACGCCCCGTCGGTGAGCGAGCTCGACAGCTCGAACGGCAGCTTCTACTACGACCTGTCGTACGAGGAGCTCGACAAGCTCGACTCGGACTTCGTGGTCGCCTACGCCTACAGCGACGAGGCCGCGCAGGCCTTCGACGACAACCAGGACCTCCAGGCGATCCCGGCCGTCAAGGCGGGCCAGGTCGTCAAGGTCGTCGGCCCGCCGGAGGTGTCGGCCGTGTCGCCGCCCACCGCGCTGTCGGTGTACTGGGAGGACGGCTTCCCCGCCCTCGTCGACGCCATGGCCGACACCCTCGGCGGCTGACCCCCGCCCGTCGCACGTCGAAACC
>NZ_JBHVBO010000138.1:0-11799 GCF_042668085.1 Isoptericola sp. NPDC057391
GTCTCGTCCGAGCTTCTCTATCTCGCGGTTCCGGGTTCTCTATCTCGCGGTCAGGCGCGCAGCCAGACCGTGGTGTCGGCGGGGACGCGCGTCTGCGGGTCCGCGGAGCGGTCGGTCATGACCGGCCCGGAGGCGAGCAGCACCTCGACGCCGCGGGGCAGGAGCACCGGCTCGGTGCCCAGGTTCGCCAGCACGACGACGTCCTGGTTGCGCAGCGCGACGACGTGCGGCGAGCCGGCCCAGGCGTCCAGCCACGCGAGCGCGCCCTGTCCCAGGCCCTCGGCCTTGCGCAGGGCGAGCGCGGCCCGGTACGTCTCGAAGGTGGAGCCGGGGACGCCGTACTGGACGTCGGCGGCGTAGCGCGCGAACGACTCGGGCTGCGGCAGCCACGGCTCGCCGGCGGGGCCGAAGCCGAACCCGGGGGCGTCGGCCGCCCAGGGCAGCGGCACGCGGCAGCCGTCGCGGCCGGCCTCGGCACCGCCCGTGCGGAAGTGCCCCGGGTCCTGGCGGACCTCGTTCGGCAGGGTGGTGTGCTCGGGCAGGCCGAGCTCCTCGCCCTGGAAGAGGTACGCCGACCCGGGCAGGCCGAGCATGAGGAGGCTGGCGGCGCGGGCGCGGCGCAGGCCGAGCTCCTCGTCGGGCTGCGGGTCGGTGGCGAAGACGCCGTTGACCTTGAGCGACGGGTCGGCGGACCCGAGCCGCGACGGGTGGCGCACGACGTCGTGGTTGGACAGCACCCAGGTGGTGGGCGCGCCGACCTCGTCGTTCGCCCGGTACGACGCCTCGACGACGGTGCGCAGGGCGGCGGCGTCCCAGCCCGTGGTGAGAAAGGAGAAGTTGAACGCCTGGTGCATCTCGTCCGGGCGCACATAGCGCGCGAGGCGGCTCAGCGGCTCCACCCACGCCTCGGCGACGAGGCAGCGGTCGCCGTCGTACTCGGCGAGCACCCGGTGCCAGGCGCGGTAGATCTCGTGCACGCCGTCCTGGTCGAACATCGGGCCCTGGTTGCCGGCGCCCGTGGAGCCGTCCTCGGGGGCGCCCGGGTCCACGTCCCCCGTGTTCTCGTCGGCGACGTCGTCGGCCGAGCCGGCGACCATCTCGACGTGCCCGTCCCAGTCGGGCAGGCCGTCGGCCTTGATCATGCCGTGCGCGACGTCGACGCGGAACCCGTCCACGCCCCGGTCGAGCCAGAAGCGCAGCACGTCCTCGAACTCGGAGCGCACCTCGGGGTTGGTCCAGTCGAGGTCGGGCTGCGTCGAGTCGAACAGGTGGAGGTACCACTGGCCGGGGGTGCCGTCGGGCTCGGTGACGCGCGTCCAGGCGGGGCCGCCGAAGATCGACTGCCAGTTGTTGGGCTCCTGCGAGCCGTCGGCGCCGCGGCCGTCGCGGAACATGTACCGCGCGCGCTCGGGGGAGCCGGGGGCGGCGGCGAGCGCCTCCTGGAACCAGGCGTGCTGGTCGGAGGTGTGGTTCGGCACCAGGTCGACGATCACGCGGATGCCGCGGGCGTGGGCGCCGGCGAGCAGGTCGTCGAAGTCGGCGAGGGTACCGAACAGCGGGTCGACGTCGCGGTAGTCGGCGACGTCGTAGCCCGCGTCGTTCTGCGGGGAGCGGTAGAACGGGGACAGCCAGACGGCGTCGACGCCGAGCGTCTCGAGGTGGTCCAGCCGCGCCGTCACACCGGGGATGTCGCCGATGCCGTCGCCGTTCGCGTCCGCGAACGACCGCGGGTAGACCTGGTAGATCACGGCGTCGCGCCACCACTGCCGCGCGGCGCCGCTCCCGGCGTGCACGACGGCGCCGGTGCGGAGCAGGTCGCCCGGGGCGGCCGCCGTGTCGTCGGCCGACGTGGCGGCGGGGGCGGACTGGGTGGAGGTCATCGCTGGCTTCCTCACCTGATCGGGGTCTGGGGTCGGCACGGACGGTCGATCCGTGTCAGACCGTCGAGTGTAAGCGTTGCTGCAAGGGTTGCAGCAACAGCCCCCGAAAACGCGCCGTCAGCCCTTCGGCGCGGCCCCGGTGGAGCCCCGCACGACCAGCTCCGGCGCGAACAGCAGCTCGGTGCGGGTGGCCTGCTCGCCCTGGATCTCGGTGAGGAGCGCGCTCACCGTCGCCCGGGCCATGGCCTCGACGGGCTGCCGCACCGTGGTCAGCGGCGGCTCCGTGAACGCGATGAGCGGCGCGTCGTCGTACCCGACGACCGACACGTCGTCGGGCACCGAGAGCCCGCGCGACCGCGCGGCGCGCACGGCGCCCAGCGCCATGAGGTCGGAGGCGCAGACGATCGCCGTATGCCCGGCGTCGACGAGCTCGGCGGCCGCGGCCTGCCCGCCCTCGAGCGTGTACAGGCTCGACCGCACGTGCTCGCGGGCCTGCGCCTCGTCGTCGGCCAGGCCGTGCCGCACCAGGGCCGCGAGGAACGCGGCGAGCTTGCGGCGCGAGGGGACGTAGCGCTCCGGGCCGATCGCGAGGCCGATGCGGCGGTGCCCGAGGGTGACGAGGTGCTGCACCGCGACGTCCACGCTCGCGGCGTCGTCGGGCGAGACGAAGGGCGCGTCGATCCCCGGCGCGTAGCCGTTGACCAGCACGATCGGCACGCCCTGGCTGCGCAGCATCGAGTAGCGGGTGTGGTCCGCGCGGGTGTCGGCGTGCAGGCCGGAGACGAAGACGATGCCGTCCACCGAGTGGTCCACCAGCGTGCTGACGTACTCGTCCTCCGTGGTGCCACCCGGGGCCTGCGTGCACAGCAACGGCGTGTAACCGCGCTGGGCGAGGATCGACTCGATCGCCTGGGCGAAGGCGGGGAAGACCGGGTTGGTCAGCTCGGGGACGATGAGGCCGACGAGGCCCGCGGAGCGGCCGCGCAGCACGGACGGGCGCTCGTACCCGAGGACGTCGAGCGCCGCGAGCACGGCCTGCCGGGTGGAGCTGGCCACGCCGGGCTTGCCGTTGAGCACGCGGGACACCGTGGCCGTCGACACGCCTGCCTGCTCCGCCAGGTCGCTCAGTCGGGTTCGCACCCGAGGAATCGTAGGGGACACGGGACCTCCTCGTCCTGGGGTGGGACGCCGGCGGGACGGCCGCCGGTCGCCGGCGCGATGCCTCCTCGTTGCCGCGCGTTGCTGAAAAGTTATCGCAAGATCTTGCATCGCGCTGCAACGATCCGTACGTTGTGGGCATCAAGGGCCCCGCGACGAGTGCGTCGCGTGGGTCGTCCACCGATGACAGCTGGGAGTAACCACGATGCGAAGGAGCATCCTTCTCGCCTCGGCCCTGGCCACCACCCTGGCCCTGACGGCGTGCGGCAGCGGCGAGCCGAGCGGCGACTCGAGCGCCGACGCGGACGCGAGCGCCGAGCCCTCGGCCTCGGGCTCGCTGACGGTCTGGGTCGACGAGACCCGCGAGGCCGCGGTGACGACGGCCGCCGAGGCGTACGAGGCGGAGTCCGGCGTCGACGTCGAGATCGTCCAGAAGAACTTCGAGGACATCCGCGCCGACTTCCTCGCTCAGGTCCCCACGGGCGAGGGCCCCGACGTCACCGTGGGCGCCCACGACTGGCTCGGCGAGTTCACCGCCAACGGCGTCGTCGCGCCGATCGAGCTCGGCGACTCCGCGGGCGACTTCATCCCGGTGTCGGTGCAGGCGTTCACGCAGGACGGCCAGGTCTACGGCCTGCCGTACGCCATCGAGAACATCGCGCTCATCCGCAACACGGAGCTCGCCCCCGAGGCGCCGAAGACCTACGACGACATGGTCGCCGCGGGGAAGAAGGCCGGCACCAAGTTCCCGTTCCTCATCCAGTCGGACGGCGACAAGGGCGACCCGTACACGTACTACCCGTTCCAGACGTCGTTCGGCGCGCCGGTCTTCGAGCAGAACGACGACGGCTCGTACCGTCCGGAGCTCGCCCTCGGCGGCAAGAACGGCGAGGCGTACGCCACCTGGCTCGGCGAGCAGGGCGAGGCGGGCAACCTCAGCATCGACATCTCCTACGACATCGCCGTGGAGGCGTTCGCGAAGGGCCAGTCCCCGTTCGTGATCGGCGGGCCGTGGATGCTCGAGCAGTTCAAGGACCTCGACCTCGCCGTCGACCCGATCCCGGCCCCGGGCGACCAGCCCGCGCAGCCGTTCGTGGGCGTCCAGGGCTTCTACGTGAGCGCGCAGAGCGAGAACGCCCTGCTCGCGAACGACTTCCTCGTCAACTACATGTCGACGCCGGAGGCGCAGACGGCGCTGTTCGAGGCCGGCGGCCGCCCGCCGGCGCTGGTCGAGGCCGCTGACGCCGCGTCCGAGGACCCGCTGGTCGCGGGCTTCCGCGAGGTCGGCGCCTCCGCCGTGCCGATGCCGTCCATCCCGGAGATGGGCTCGGTCTGGTCCTTCTGGGGCGTCACCGAGGCGAGCATCATCTCGGGCAAGGCCGACGACCCGGTCAAGGCCTGGGACAAGATGGTCTCCGACATCGAGGGTGCTCTCGGCTGATGTCGCGTGCCCGCTACAAGGGCGCCGAGGCCGGCTCCGGGACCTTTTCCGGAGCCGGCTTCGCCGTCAAGCTCGTGCTCATCGCGCTCGTGGACGCGCTCGGCGTCTTCGGCGTGCTCGCCGCGTGGCGTGCCGGGTCGTGGGGGATCCTCGCGGCCATGGTGGCGCTGCTCGCCGCCGCGAACTGGGTGTACTTCACCAAGCGCTCGCTGCCGCTGAAGTACATCCTCCCGGGGCTGGCGTTCCTGCTCGTCTACCAGGTGTACGTCGTCGGCTACACCGGCTACGTGGCCTTCACCAACTACGGCGACGGCCACAACTCCACCAAGGAGCAGGCCGTCGACGCCCTCCTGGCGCAGAACGAGCGCCGCGTCGAGGGGTCGCCGGCCCTGCCGCTGACCGTCGTGGAGGACGGCGACGGCGAGCTCGGCTTCGCGGTCGTCGAGGACGGCGTCGCGGAGGTTGGCACCGCCGAGGAGCCGCTCGCGGCCGCCCCCGACGCCACGCTCGACGGCGGCGTCGTGACCGCGGTGCCGGGCTGGACGGTGCTGGACCGCGCGACCGTGCTGCAGCGGCAGGACGAGGTCACCACGCTGCGGGTGCCCGTGTCCGACGACGCCGCCGACGGCTCGGTGCGCACGCAGGACGCCCGCACGGGCTACGTCTTCCAGCCGGTGCTGGAGTACGACGAGGCCGCCGACACGATGACCGACACGTCGACGGGCGTCGTGTACGCGCCGAACGACGAGGGGCAGTTCGAGTCCGCCGACGGCGAGGCGCTGCCCGTCGGCTGGCGCGTGACGGTGGGCTTCGAGAACTTCGCGACGGCGTTCGGCGACGAGCGGTATGCGGGCCCCTTCGTCAAGATCCTGCTGTGGACGTTCGCGTTCGCGGTGCTGTCCGTCGTGACGACGTTCGCGCTGGGCATGTTCCTCGCGATGGTCTTCAACGACCCGCGGCTGCGGGGGCGCAAGGTCTACCGGACCCTGATGATCCTGCCGTACGCGATGCCGGGGTTCCTCGCGGCCCTGCTGTGGTCCGGCATGCTCAACAAGAGCTTCGGCGTGATCAACCAGGTGCTGCTCGGCGGGGCCGCGATCCCGTGGCTCACGGACCCGTGGCTGGCGAAGCTGTCGGTGCTCGGGGTCAACCTCTGGCTCGGCTTCCCGTACATGTTCCTCATCTGCACGGGGGCGCTGCAGTCGCTGCCGGGCGACGTCTACGAGGCGGCCCGCATCGACGGCGCGGGCAAGTGGCGCACGTGGCGCTCGATCACGATGCCGCTGCTGCTGGTGGCCACGGCCCCGCTGCTCATCTCGAGCTTCGCCTTCAACTTCAACAACTTCACCCTGATCAAGATGCTGACGGGCGGCGGGCCGCGGTTCGACGACGCGTCGGTGCCGCTGGGGCACACAGACATCCTCATCTCGATGGTCTACAACGTGTCCGGCCTCGACGGCTCCGCGCCGCGCGACTACGGCCTCGCGAGCGCGCTGTCCATCGTGATCTTCGTGGTGGTCGGGGTCATCTCCGCCATCGCGTTCCGCCAGACCCGCAAGCTCGAGGAGCTGAGCTGATGACGACGCCGACCGAAGCGTCGACCGACCGCGCGAGCTCGCCCGGGGCGACGGGCGCGGGGGAGCAGGTGCTGCGGCACCGGATGAAGCCGGGCCGCTGGGCCCGGGAGCTGGGCTGGCGGCACGTCGTCGGCGTGCTCGCGGTCCTGTACGCCGTCTTCCCGATCGTCTACGTGGTGTCCGCCTCGCTGTCGCCGAGCGGCACCCTCACGGGGTCGAACGAGCTGTTCGCCCAGGTGAGCGGCGTGAACTACGCCGACCTGGGGAACACGAAGTTCTGGACCTGGATGGGCAACACGCTGGTCATCGGGGTCGCGACGGCCGTCGGCACCGTGCTCATGGGCGCGGCCGCGGCGTACGCCTTCTCGCGCTTCCGGTTCGCCGGTCGCCGGCTGGGGCTGACCTCGCTGCTGATCATCCAGATGTTCCCGCAGATGCTCGCGTTCGTCGCGATCTTCCTGCTGCTCATCTCCCTCGGCGAGGTGGTTCCCGCGCTGGGCCTCAACTCGAAGCTGGCGCTCATCTGCGTCTACCTCGGTGGCGCCCTCGGCGTGAACACGTTCCTCATGTACGGGTTCTTCAACACCGTGCCGCGGGAGCTCGACGAGGCGGCGAAGATCGACGGGGCCACGCACGCCCAGGTGTACTGGACGATCATCCTGCGCCTCGTGACGCCGATCCTCGCCGTGGTGGCGCTGCTGAGCTTCATCAGCACGTTCGGCGAGTTCATCATCGCCCGGGTGGTGCTCCAGTCGGAGTCCAACTGGACGCTGGCGGTGGGGCTGTACGGCTGGGTGTCGTCGCTGCTCGAGGCCAACTGGGGCCTCTTCGCCGCGGGCGCCGTCCTGTCCGCCATCCCCGTGCTCGCGCTGTTCCTCTTCCTGCAGAAGTACATCGTGGGTGGGCTGACGGCAGGCTCCGTCAAGGGCTGAGCCGTTCACCGGTCGGCGGCCGCCACGAGGCTCGCGCGGATCCACGCGCGATCCACGCGTGATCCACGCGTGATCCTTGTGGCGGTCGTCACAGCGCGGTCCTAGCCTGGGCGTCATGACCGACGACTCGCGCTCCTACTCCCCGGACCTCGCGCGTCTCACCGACGCCGCCGACGACTCGTTCTCCGTGCGCCGCGCGTACGGCGAGCCCTACGAGCACCAGGGTCAGCTCATCGTCCCCGTCGCCAAGGTGTGGGGCGGGATCGGCACCGGCTCGGGGGGCGGCGCGGGCAACGGCTCGGCCAACGGCGCCGGCACCGGGTCGGGCAGCGGCTCCGGCCGCGGCGCCGGCCAGGGCAAGGGCGACGGCAGCGCCCCGGGCTGGCGCCGGTCGTTCAGCGTCGGGTCGGGCGGGGCCGACGCCGCCACCGACGAGGCCGGCCCGGGAGAGACGGGCTCCGCGCCGCGTGGCAACGGGTCCGCGCACGGCGACGCCTCCGGCGAGGCGCAGGGCGACGCCAAGGGCGAGCTGCAGGGCGAGGCCCACGGCGAGGGGCACGGCGAGGGCGGCGGCGGTGGCGGTGGCTACGGCCTGCGCGTCAAGCCGCTGGGCGTCTTCGTGGTCTCGGCCGAGGGCACGAAGTACCAGCCGGTGCTGGACCTCAACAGGGTGATCCTCGGCGGACAGGTCGTCGGGATCGCCATCGCGCTCGCCGCCGGGTGGGCGATCGGGCGCCGCCGCCGCTGACCGTCGTCCGGTCGGTCCGGCGGCACGCCGGACCGACGAGAGGACGACATGACCACGCACGGCACCCCGACCGACCCCCGCACCAACCCCCGCACCGCCGCCCGCGACACCGTCCGCACCCTCCTGGACGCGCCGCACCACGACGGCTCCGCGCTGTTCGCCCCGACGTCGACGCCCGCGCTGGGCGACGAGGTCACCGTGCGCGTGCGGGTGCCGAAGGGCGCGGCCGTGCGCGACGTCCGGGTCCGGACCGTGCGCGACGGCGAGCCCCGCCTCCTGCCCGCCCGGCGCGACGGCGGCGACGCGCACGAGGACTGGTACGCGGCCGACGTCGTCGCGCACCACCCGGTGACCTCCTACCGCTTCTTCCTCGAGGTGCCGGGCGGCTACCGCTGGCTCGACGGGCGGGGCGTGCACGACCGCGAGGTGCCGGACGCCGCGAGCTTCCGGCTCAGCACGCACGCCCCCGCGCCGCCGTGGCTGCGCGACGGGCTCGCCTACCAGGTGTTCCCAGACCGCTTCGCGCGCTCCGCCGGCGCGGACGCGCGCCCCGCGCCGGACTGGGCCGTCCCCGCCGCCTGGGACGACGAGCCCGCCGGCTCCGGCCCGCTCGCGGGCACGCAGCTGTACGGCGGCGACCTCGACGGCGTCGCCGAGCACCTCGACCACCTCGAGGCGCTCGGCGTCCGCACCCTCTACCTCACGCCCGTCTTCCCGGGGCGGTCCAACCACCGCTACGACGCGGCGACCTTCGACCACGTGGACCCGCTGCTCGGCGGCGACGCGGCGTACGCGCGGCTCGCCCGGGCCGTGCACGCGCGCGGCATGCGGCTCATGGGCGACGTCACGACCAACCACACCGGCGACGGGCACGAGTGGTTCGCCCGGGCACTGGCGGACCCGGCGTCGCCCGAGCGCGACCTGTACCTGTGGGACGACGGCGGCCCGGACGTCGTGCGGCCCGACCGGTCCGAGGGCGGCCCGGACCCGTACGTCGGCTGGCTCGGGCACGGCTCGCTGCCGAAGCTCGACTGGGCGGCCGACGAGACCTGGCGGCGGATGGTCACCGGTGCGGACGCCGTCATCGCGCGCTACCTGCGCGAGCCGTTCGCCCTCGACGGCTGGCGCGTGGACGTGGCCAACATGACCGGGCGGCGGGGGAGCGCGGACCGCACGCACGCCGTCGCGCGGGCGCTGCGCGAGCGCATCCTCGCCGAGCGGCCCGACGGCGCGCTGGTCGCCGAGCACTTCCACGACGCCGCCGCGGACCTCGCCGGGGACGGCTGGCACGCGAACATGAACTACGCGGGCTTCACCCGCCCCGCCTGGTCGTGGCTCGTGCCCGAGGGGTCCGACGTGCCGTTCCTCGACCTGCCCGTGCCGGTGCCCCGCCGCCCGGCTGCCGCGATGGTGGAGACGATGCGCGAGGTCGCGGCCCTGGTGCCCTGGGGCGTCACGGCGAACCAGTGGAACATGCTGGGCTCGCACGACACGCCGCGGCTGCGCTCGATCGTCGGCTCGCGGGAGCTCGTCGAGGTCGCGGCGACGCTGCTGTTCACCTATCCGGGCGCGCCCGTCGTGTTCGCGGGCGACGAGGTCGGCGCGACCGGCACCAACGGCGAGCACGCCCGCACGACGATGGCGTGGGACCAGGCGGCGCGCGGCGGGGGCCCGCGGTGGGACGCGGCCACGCTGGACGTGTACCGGCGCCTGTCCGCGCTGCGCTCGTCGTCGGCCGCCCTGCGCGACGGCGGCCTGCGCTGGGCGGCGGTGCACGACGACGCCGTGGCGTACCTGCGCGAGACGCCGCACGAGCGGGTGCTCGTCGTGCTGGCCCGCGCGCCGTGGCCGGGCGTGCGCCTGCCGGGGCACCTGCTCGCGACCGGCGCGGAACCGGAGGTGCTGCACGGCGGCCTCGGCGTCCGCGCCACCGCGGACGGCCTCGACGTCGCCGGCGACGGGCCGGGTGTCGCCGTCGTGCGCCTGGCCTGAGATGGCAGCATCGTCACCGTGACCCGCGACCTGGACCGCATCGCCGTCGTCTCCGACGTCCACGGCAACCTCGGCGCGCTGGAGGCCGTGCTCGCCGACATCGGGGCGCGGGGGATCACCCGCGTGGTCAACCTGGGCGACGACGCGGGCAAGGGCCCGCGCGGGAGCGCCGTCGTCGACCGGCTGCGCGAGGTGTGCGAGGCGGACGTGCGCGGCAACTGGGACGACTTCCTGCCCGGGATCCCCGACGACGGCGACGACGGCCTGGTGTGGTGGCGCGACGAGCTGCGCCCCGACCAGCGTGCGTGGCTCGCGTCCAAGCCGCTGAGCCACGACCTGCTGCTGTCGGGCCGGCGGGTGCGGCTGTTCCACGCGTCGGCGACGAGCGTGCACACGCGCGTCCGTCGCGCCCACTCGCGCGAGGAGTTCCACGGGATGTTCGCGACGACGGACCTCACCGGCCCCGGACCCGAGCCCACGACCGTCGGCTACGGGGACATCCATCAGGCCTTCGTCGACGTGCACCAGGGCCGGACGCTGTTCAACGCCGGGTCGGTCGGCAACCCCATCGACGAGCCGACGCCCTCGTACGCGATCCTCGAGGGCGTGGAGGGCTCCTCTGAGCCGGGGCCGTTCGGCCTCCAGCACGTGCGCGTGCCCTACGACGTCGAGGCCGAGCTCGCCGTCGCGCACGACGTCGGGATGCCCTGCTACGCCGAGTGGGCGCAGGAGCTGCGCACGGCCGTCTACCGGGGGCAGGCCGTCACGTCGTCGTGAGGTTCGGGCGCGTGGGCGGCGATCGCTAGGCTGCCAGCGTGCAGACGTTCGAGCAGGGCGCTTTCGACGCCGAGGTGATGGGCCCCGCGGCGCACCCCGGCGTGCCGGAAGAGTGGCTCGGGTCGTACACCGACGCGGACACGGAGCGCTGGTTCCCGGAGCCGCCCAAGTCGAAGCACCGCACGGCGTTCGAGCGCGACCGCGCCCGCGTGGTGCACTCCTCCGGCCTGCGGCGCCTCGGCGCGAAGACGCAGGTGCTGGGGCCGGGCAGCGACGACTTCGTGCGCACCCGGCTGACCCACTCGCTCGAGGTGGCCCAGGTGGGCCGCGAGATGGGGCGCGCGCTCGGCTGCGACCCGGACCTCGTGGACACCGCCTGCCTCACGCACGACCTCGGCCACCCGCCGTTCGGGCACAACGGCGAGCGGGCGCTCGCGGAGGTCGCGGAGGGCATCGGCGGCTTCGAGGGCAACGCCCAGACGCTCCGGCTGCTCACACGGCTGGAGCCCAAGATCTTCGCCGGCGACGGGTCGCCCCGCGGCCTCAACCTCACGCGCGCGAGCCTGGACGCCAGCGTGAAGTACCCCTGGGCCTTCGGCGCCGGCCCGGCGCGCCCCGACGGCGCGCCGACGCCCAAGTTCGGCGTCTACCCCGACGACCGGCCGGTCTTCGAGTGGCTGCGGCGCGGTGCGCCGCGCGGCCGCGCGCGGTGCATGGAGGCGCAGGTCATGGACCTCGCCGACGACATCAGCTACTCGGTGCACGACGTCGAGGACGCGGTCGTGGGCGGCCGCCTCGACCTGCGGGTGCTCGACGACGCGGACGAGCGGGCGCGCGTCGCCGCGCACGTGCGTGCCTGGTACGGGAGCTGGCACGAGCCGGACGCCATCGACGCGGCGCTGTGCCGGCTGCGGGACACCGGCTACCTGGTGACCGACTTCGACGGCTCGCGCCGGGCGCTCGCGCGGCTCAAGGACGCGACCAGCCAGCTCATCGGCCGGTTCAGCGGGGCGTCGCAGGACGCGACGCGGGAGGTGTTCGGCGACGGCCCCCTGACCCGCTACGTCGCGCGGCTCGTCGTGCCGCAGGAGACCGCGGACGAGATCCTCGCCCTCAAGGGAGTGGCCGTCGCCTACGTCATGGCGCCGCGCGAGTCCGAGCCGGTGTACGGCGCCCAGCGCGAGATCGTCGCCGAGCTCGTCGACGTCCTGGCCGACCGCCCCGACGCGCTGGAGACGCCGTTCGCCGCCGACTGGCGAGCCGCGGCCGACGACGACGCGCGGCTGCGCGTCGT
>NZ_JBHVBO010000139.1:0-11684 GCF_042668085.1 Isoptericola sp. NPDC057391
TCTGTCGCGTCATCCGGGCGGATGACGCGACAGATCGCTTGGTGGAAGGCCGGTCAGAGGTTCGGTGCCGTCTCCGGGTGCTGCGCGTCGTACTCCGCGCGCTCGCGGTCGATGCGACCACCCAGGCGCAGCGAGACGACCCACATCGCGACGAACAGCACCCCGACGACGAACATCATCGGCAGCAGCAGGCCCATCGCCAGCACCGGCACCTGCACGACCGTCCCCGCGTAGTACCCCATCGGCGTCCCGACCATGCGGGACATCGCCAGCAGCACCACGAACAGCACGCCGATCACGAGCCACAGGGCGAGCGGCGACTCGATCACCAGCGGACCGCGCTCGTAGCCGGTGTTGCGCAACCCGTACAGGGCGACGCCGGCGAACAGCACCACGAACGCCTCCAGCTGCAGCATCATCGACGTGAACTGCACCTTGGCGGGCTTGCGGGGCTTGATGCGGTCCCCGGGGCGGGGACGGTCGTCCTTCTTGCTCACGACCCCACGATATCCGCGCGCTCGCGGGTCGCGGGACCGTCGTCGTCGGAGACCTCCGACGCGCCGTCGGCGACCGGCAGCTCGTCGAGCGTCCCCGCCTTGGCCGGGTCCGAGACCGCCTCGCCGCGCGCCACCATGCCGGCGACGTCGGAGAGCTTGATCACCGGCAGGAAGAACGCCAGCACGAGGCCGACGAGGACCAGGGGCACGAGGTACCAGAACGACGGCGCGAGGGCGTCGGCGTAGGCGTCGATGATGCCCGACTTGAGCGGCTCGGGCAGCGACTGCACGACGCCCGGCGTGAGGCTCGACTCCCCCGCGCCGCCGGCCCCGGCGGGCGCGCCCGCGAAGACCTCGGTGAGGTTGTCCGTGAGCCGCGTGGTGAAGATCGTCGTGAACAGGGCGGAGCCCACGGCCGCGCCGATCTCGCGGAAGAAGTTGTTGGAGCTCGTGGCCGTGCCCAGCTCGTGCGGGTCGACGGCGTTCTGCACCGCGAGCACGATGGTCTGCATCACGAGGCCCATGCCGGCGCCGAGCGTGAAGATCATGGCGCCGAAGGTCCACATCGACATGTCGCCGGACAGGCGGGTCAGCCAGACCATCGCCAGCGCGACCACGATCAGGCCGGCCACCGGGTAGGCCTTGTACTTCCCCGTCTTGGAGATCGCGATACCCGAGACGATGGAGGTGAGCATCATGCCGGCCATCATCGGGAGCATCAGCCAGCCCGACTCGGTCACACCGGCGCCCGTGGACATCTGCAGGAACGTCGGGATCATCGCCATCGCGGAGAACATGCCCATGCCCAGCACGAGCCCGATGAGCGTCGTGATGGTGAACGTGCGGTTCTTGAACAGCCGCAGCGGGATCAGCGGCTCGGCGACGCGCGTCTCGACCAGGATGAAGGCGGCCACGGCGGCGAGCGTCAGCACGACGAGGCCGGACAGGCGCCAGTCGGTCCAGTCGTAGCCGGACGACGACAGGGACTCCCAGCTCGTGACGAGCACGATGCCGGTGGTGGCCACCGCCATCGTGACGATCCCGCCCCAGTCGACGGGGCGCGACGACCGGTGCGAGGGCAGCTTGAGGGCGAACCAGGCGATGACGAACGCGGCCACGCCGACCGGCAGGTTGATCCAGAAGGTCCAGCGCCAGCCCGGGCCCTCGGTGAGCCAGCCGCCCAGGAGCGGGCCGAGGACGGCGGAGATGCCGAACAGGGCGCCGAGCGGGCCCATGTACTTGCCGCGTTCGGAGGCCGGCACGATGTCCGCGATGATCGACTGCGACAGGATCATCAGCCCGCCGCC
The DNA here is from genome assembly GCF_042668085.1 of Isoptericola sp. NPDC057391. Taxonomy (NCBI): domain Bacteria; kingdom Bacillati; phylum Actinomycetota; class Actinomycetes; order Micrococcales; family Promicromonosporaceae; genus Isoptericola; species Isoptericola sp. NPDC057391. The sequence continues at coordinate 1,805 of NZ_JBHVBO010000139.1, forward strand.
GCCGAGGCCCTGGACTGCGCGCCACAGGACGAGCTCGATCATGTTCTGCGACAGCGCCGCGCCCACGGACGCGAGCGTGAACAGCCCGATCGCGACGAGGAACGGCCAGCGCCGGCCCATGAGGTCGCCGAACTTGCCGTACAGGGGCATGCCGATGGCGACGGCCAGGATGTAGGCCGTGACGACCCACCCCTGGTGCTCGACGCCGTTGAGCTCGCCGACGATCGTGGGCATCGCGGTGCCGACGATGGTCTGGTCGAGGGAGGACAGGAACATCGACGCCATCAGGGCGCCGAAGATCAGCCAGACGGTGCGCTGCGTCAGGACGACGACGGGCTTGTCCGGCGCGGCAGCGGGGGCACTGCTCATGGGACACCTCGGATCGCGGCGCGCGGGGGCGCCGGGGTAGTGACGGGGGCTGGGGGGGTTCTTCGGGCGGGAGCGTTCGGACGACGGAGGGCGGGCGGGGCGCCCGTCGCTCAGGAGGTGAGGACGGCGGCGAGCTGGGCGACGACGTGCGGCACGTGGTCGCCGACGTCGCCCTCGTGGCCCGTGCGCGCCCAGTCGTCCATCGCCGCGCGGGTCACGACGAAGACGACCATGGCGCACATCTCGGGGTCGGCCGGGAGGGGCGTCGCCTCGTGCCGCCGCTCGAACAGCGCGACGACCTGGGTCTTGTGCCGCTCGAACCACGCGAAGTGCCGGCCGAGCAGGCGGGGCTCGAGCTGCAGGATCTCCATCACCTGCTCGCCCTGGTGCTTGCCGGGACCAGCGAACGCGGAGAGCAACGACCGGACGAGCACCTCGAGGTCCGCCACCAGGCGCCCCGTGGGGCCCCCGGCCGCGAACGCCTCGCGGGTCTCGGCGCTCAGCTCGAACGAGCCCTGACCGAGCACCGCGTCGTCCTTCGACTCGAAGTAGTTGAAGAACGTGCGGGGCGAGATCTGGGCCGCCTCGGCGATCTCCTCCACGGTCACGGCGTCCAGGCCGCGCTCGAGCACGAGCCGCTGGGCGGCGACGACGATCGCGTCCGTGCGCGCGCGCTTCTTGCGCTCACGCAGTCCGAGGTCGCCGGCGGGAGGAGTCACCGGACAATCATGCACCCACTGCAATATTGCACCAAGTGCAATTTCCTGTGAGCGTGGTCACACCTCACCGAAGCCGCCCTCGATGAGCCCGACGACGGTCGCCACCGCGTCCCGCGCGTCGGCCCCGCGCGCGGCTACCTCGACCTCGGTGCCCGCGGCGGTGCCCAGCGCCATGAGCTGCAGCACGCTGGTCGCGTCGACGCCCTGCAGCGTCACCGGCCCGCCGAACGCCGCCGCGGCCCGCGCCACCACCGCCGCCGGGCGGGCGTGCAGGCCCAGCGGGTTGCGGACCACGACCCGCGCCGACACCGTCTCGCCGTCCCCGGCCGGGGCCGCGGGGGCAGCGGCACCGCTCGAGGGGGCGGGAGCGCCCGCGCCCTCGGCGGCGGCCAGCACCGCGTCCAGGCCGGCGCCCTGCTGCGCCGCGACGGCCGCGGCGACCGCGCCCTCGACGAACGGCGCTTCGGCGAGGCGCACCCGCCCGGACAGGTCGTCGTCGAGCTCCAGCGCCGTCTCGACGGTCAGCACGGCGGAGCCCAGGTCGGCCAGCACGACGACGCCGTCGACGCGGGGCAGCGTGCGCCCGAGCGCGTCCTGCACGACCTCCAACGACGTGCCCAGGCCGCCGTCGCCGTCCCCCGCCCCGCTCTCCAGGACGACGTCCGGAGCCATCTCGCGGGCCAGCTCGACGGCCCCCTCGGCGAGCCGCGTCGAGTGGGAGACCAGCAGCAGCCCGACGCTCACTCCCCGACCGCCTCCGCCTCGCTCCCGCCCGCGGTGGCGTCGGGCCCTGCCTCGAGGGCCGCGTCGAGCGCCGCGCGCAGCACCAGCGCCGTCGAGCGCGCGCCCGGGTCCTCGTGGCCGGCGCTGCGCTCCCCCAGGTAGGACGCGCGCCCCTTGGTCGCCACGAGCGGGATCGTGCCCGTCGCCCCCGCGTCGGCCGCCTCGGCGGCGGCCCGCAGCACCGCCACGGGGTCCTGACCGGCGTCCGCGGCGGCGGTGGCCGCCTCGACCGCGGGGGCGAGGGCGTCGACCATCGTCTTCTCCCCCACCTGCGCCTTGCCGCGCGACGTCACGCCCTCGAGCGCGGCGTCGAGCAGCACGACGACGCCGGACCCGTCCACGCTGGGCCGGGCCGACCGCTTCGCCGCCCGCAGGAACGCCGTCCCGTACAGCGGCCCGGAGGCTCCGCCGACCTTCGACATGAGCGTGGTCGCGACGAGCATCAGCACGTCGCCCACCGCCGCCCGCTGCGCGGCACCCGGCTCGTCCAGCTTCGCGACCACGGCCTGGAACCCGCGGTGCAGGTTCTCCCCGTGGTCGCCGTCCCCGATCTGCCGGTCGAGCTCCGTGAGCTCGTCCTTCGACCCCGCCACGACGTCGGCGGTGCGCCGCACCCAACGCTCCGCCCATGCCACGTCGAGACCCATGACCGCACGCCTCCTCGCCTCGGGGCGCCCCGCGGCGCCCGTCACCAGTGCAACGCCGCCGTCCGCACCGGCGCGTCCCACAGCCCCCGCAGCTCGTCGTCCAGCCGCAGCACCGTGATCGACGCGCCCTGCATCTCCAGCGACGTCACGTAGTTGCCCACGAGCGACCGGGAGACGGTGACACCGCGTTCCTCGAGCTGCCCGCGCGCTCGACCATAGACGACGTACAGCTCGGACAGCGGCGTGCCGCCCATCCCGTTGACGAACAGCAGCACGTCGTCGCCGTCGGCCAGGCGCAGGTCGTCGGCGACCGGGTCGAGCAGGCTGCGCGTGATCTCGGTGGCGCCACCGAAGGGGACGCGCCGCCGGCCGGGCTCGCCGTGGATGCCGATGCCGATCTCGACCTCGCTGTCCGGCAGGTCGAAGGACGGCTTGCCGACGTGCGGCACCGTGCAGGCCGTGAGCGCGACCCCCATGCTGCGCACGTTCGCCACGACGCGGCCGGCGATCTCGGTGACGGCGCCGAGGTCGTCGCCGCGCGCGGCGGCGGCGCCCGCGATCTTCTCCACGCAGACCGTGCCGGCCACCCCGCGCCGGCCGGCCGTGTACAGGGAGTCCTCGACGGCGACGTCGTCGTTGACGAGGATCGTCGCCACCTGCGACCCCTCCGCCTCGACGAGCTCGACCGCCGTCTCGAAGTTGAGCACGTCGCCCGTGTAGTTCTTCACGATCGCCACGACGCCGGCGCCCGAGTCCGCGCCCAGGAGCGCCGGCACGATCTGGTCCGGCGTGGGTGACGTGAACACCGCGCCCGGCACGGCGGCGTCGAGCATCCCGTCGCCGACGAAGCCGGCGTGCAGCGGCTCGTGGCCGGAGCCGCCGCCGCTGACCAGCCCCACCTTGCCCGGGACCGGGCCGCCCGCGCGGGAGACGTACACGGGCTCGTCGTGCACCTCGACCAGGTCGGCGTGCGCGAGCCCGAACCCCGCCAGCGAGTCGGTCACCGCGTCCGCGGGGTCGTCGAGCAGCTTCTTCATGTCGGTGCCTCCTCCTCGCGCGCAGCGTCGGCCGCTGCCCGCGGCCTCGTCGTCGCGGGCCGCGGAGGCCCTGCAGCCTGGGCACCATCCAACACCCGCCGACGGCCGCCCGCAGCGTCCGCACCCGCCCGGTGCGGGTGATCGTGCCCGGGGCGAGCCCTCGCCCGACGCCGTCAGCCGTAGTAGAGCGCGACCGGCCTGCCGTCGATCTGCCGCACGTCCACGGCCGTGTCGTAGACGTCGCCGAGCACGTCGGGGCGCATGATCGCCGCGGCGGGCGCGTCCGCGACGACCCGGCCGCCGCGCATCGCGACGATGCGGTCGGCATAGGTGGCCGCGAAGTTGATGTCGTGCAGCACCACGACCACCCGCTTGTCGAGCTCGTCCGCCATCCGCCGCAGGAGCCGCATGATCTCGCCCATGTGCCGCAGGTCGAGGTTGTTCAGCGGCTCGTCCAGCAGCATGTACCGGGTGTCCTGGGCGAGCACCATCGCCACGAACGCACGCTGCCGCTGGCCGCCCGAGAGCTCGTCGAGGAACCGGTCGCGGTAGTCGCCCAGGTCCAGGTAGTCGACGGCGCGCTCGACGTGCTCGCGGTCGACGGTGGTCAACCGGCCCCCCGAGTGCGGGAACCGCCCGAACTCGACGAGGTCCTGCACGGTGAGCCGGGCGGCGAGGTGGTTGTCCTGGCGCAGCACGGCGAGCGTGCGCGCGAGGACGCGCGAGGACGCGGTCGCGACGTCCATCCCGTCCACCGTGACCCGGCCCTCGTCGGGGGTCAGGAGCCGCCCCACGATGCTGAACAGCGTCGACTTGCCGGCGCCGTTGGGGCCGATCAGCGCCGTGAGCCCCTCGTTCCCGAACGCGATGGACGGGGTGTCGAGGACGGTGGTGGCGCCGTACCGCTTGACGACGCCTTCGAGCGCGATCATCGCGCCCCCTTTCGCAGCACGAGGTACAGGAAGAACAGGCCGCCCGCGAAGTCGATGACCGTCGAGAGGGTGCCGCCGAAGCCGAACAGCCGCTCGAGGACCAGCTGCCCGCCGAGCAGGCACACCAGGCCGAGCAGCACGGCCACGGGAAGCGTCCACGCGTGCCGGAACGAGCCGGCGTACGAGTAGGCCAGGTTCGCCACGATCAGGCCGAAGAACAGGATCGGGCCCACGAGCGCGGTCGACGCGGCGACCATGACGGACACGACGAGGAAGAGCGTCATGACCACCCGGCGGTGGTTCACCCCGAGCCCGACGGCGGCGGGCTCGCCCAGGGTGAGGACGTCCAGGGTGGGCAGCAGCGGCACGAGCGCGAGGCACCCGGCCGCGACGATCCCGCCGGTCAGCGCCAGGAGCACCGGGTCGGGGCGGGTGAGCGACGCGAACATCGCGTCGGTCAGCACCTGGAAGTCGAGCGGGTCGAGCATGCGCTGCATCCACTCGGTGAGGCTGCGGAAGCCGGTGCCGAGCACGATGCCGACCAGCAGCATGAGGTGGATGGACCGCCGCCTGCCGCCGAACATCCAGGTGAACAGGACGACGCTGAACGCCACCATCACCAGCACCTGCACCACCCACATCGCGAGCTCGTCGAGCCGCAGGAACTCGGCCGAGCCGAGAAAGAACACGACGATCGTGGAGATGAGCACGTAGAAGGCGTCGAACCCCATGATCGACGGGGTGAGGATGCGGTTGCCGACCACGGTGTGGAACACCACGGTCGAGACGCCGACCGCGGCGGCGACCACCAGCATGGCCGCGACGGTCAGGCCGCGGATCCTCAGCGCGAACGCGAGGGACCCGGGCACGTCCGTGCCCAGGTACACCCCGGCGAGGACGAGCACGACGGCGGCGAGCAGCGCCAGGCGCACGACGGGGCGCCGCCACACCCGCAGCCACGCCCGCCGCAGCGGCCCGGTGGCGCCCGGTCCCACGGCGGGCGGCGCGCCAGGGGGTGCGGACACGGTCTCAGTGGGCACGGCCCCTCCTTCGCAGGAGCAGCCAGAGGAACAGCCCGGCCCCGACGACGCCGACGATCACCGACAGCGGGATCTCGTAGGGGTGGCGCACGGTGCGCGCGAGGAGGTCGCAGGCGAGCACGAACACCGCGCCGAGCCCGGCGACCCACGGGATCGAGCGGCGGACGTTGTCGCCGACGATCAGGCTCACCACGTTGGGCACCACGAGCCCCAGGAACGGGATCATGCCCGCGGTCACCAGCACCGCGGCAGTCACCACCGCGACGATCACCATGCCCACCGCCACCACGCGCCGGTAGTCCAGCCCGAGGTTGGTGGCGAACTCCTCGCCGAGCCCGATGACGCTGAACCGGTCGGCGGCCACCCACGCGACCGCCACCATCGCCCCGGCGATCCAGAGGAACTCGTAGCGGCCCTGCACGATGGTGGCGAAGCTGCCCTGCGACCACTGCCCGAGCGCCTGCAGCAGGTCGAGGCGGTAGGCCACGAACGTGGTGACGGCCCCGACGACGCCGCCGAGCATGATGCCCACCAGGGGCACCAGCACCAGCTGACGCACGGGCACCGCCCGGACCACGCGCAGGAAGACCCAGGTGCCGACCAGCCCGAAGGCCGCGGCGACCCCCATCTTGCCGACGACGGCCAGCCCGGGCCACAGCACCAGCGTGGTGAGCATGCCGAGGGTGGCGAACTCGGTGACGCCGGTGGTGCCCGGCTCCACGAACCGGTTGCGCACCAGCATCTGCATGATGAGCCCCGCGATGCCGAGCGAGGCGCCCGCGAGCACGACGGCCAGGGTGCGCGGGACGCGGCTGGCGCTCAGGAGGAACCCGGCCGTGTTCCCGGCGGCGCCGGCGTCGGCCCCGGAGAGCGACCCGGGCGAGACGTCCGCGACCCCGACGAACAGGCTCACCGCGGCGAGGACGACGAGGGTGACGCCCACGAGCGCCCCCACCCAGGCCTGTCGGGGACGGTGCCGGGCGGGGGCGCTCGCGGGCGGAGCGGCGAGGGCGGTCACGCGCAGGTCACGCGGCGATCTGCATGACGTCGTCGATCATGCGCTGCGTGGTGTCGAGACCGCCGAACACGATGTACCAGGCCGTCGGGTCGAGGTAGACGATCTGGTCGTTCTTCGCCGCCGTGGTCCGGTCGACGATCTCGTTGTCGAGGACGGCCTGCGCCGCCTCGCCCTCGCCGGACCCGGTCGCGGCGTCGCGGTCGACGACCCACAGGTAGTCCGGGTCGTGCTCGAGGAGGAACTCGAACGAGACCGGCTCGCCGTGGGTGGCGGCCTGGACGTCAGCGACGGCGGGCTCCACGCCGAAGACGTCGTAGATGATGCCGCCGCGGGCGTTGCGGCCGGTGGCGTCGTCGCCGGCCGGCGCCATGGCGCTGAGCTCCCCGCCGGAGACCATGACCCCGAGCCCGGTGCCGGCGTCCGCCGTGACGGTGCGGGCCTCCTCGATCTGCTCCTCGAGGTCGGCGACCTTCGCCGCGGCCTCGTCCTCGGCGCCGAGCACCTCGCCGAGGAAGGCGGCGTTGCGCTCGAGCGTCTCGGAGAACGAGCCGCTGATGCTGAGGTCCACGGTGGGGGCGATCTGGCTGAGGTCCTCGTACAGCGCCGAGGAGCGGCCGCCGATGACGATGAGGTCGGGCTGCTGGGCCTCGATCTCGAGCAGGTCGGCCTCGAACAGGGTGCCGGCGTTGAACGCGTCCTCGGCGAGGTAGCCGGTGAGGTAGTCGGGCACCGAGTCGAGCGGGGCCCCGGCGACCTCGCCCCCGAGCGCGCCGATGGTGTCGAGGCTCGCCATGTCGAAGACGACGATGTTCTCGGGGTCCCGGGGGACGTCGACGGTCGTCTCCTCGTACGCGGGCTCCTCGTCCTCCGCCGCGGTGTTGCGGTCCCAGGTGAACGAGACGGTGTCGCCGGCGGCCGCGTCGTCCGCGGTCTCGGCCTCGGAGGACCCGCCGCAGGCGGACAGCCCGAGGGCGACGACGAGGGCGGTCGCGACGGCGGGCGCCGGTCGCAGGGCAGAGCGGAGGCTCACGAGAATCTCCCGGTGTGAGGAACTTGTGATGACGTGGCGCGCGCCCTCAACCTAGGCAAGGCTTACCTGAGTCGTCCACCTTTACGGCACGACGATGTGACGTAATGATTCTCACAGGGTGCTGTCAGAAAGCGCCCGGGCCTCAGCCCCGGCCCAGCAGGATCCGCGCGTCGGCGACGGTGATGACCGAGCCCGTGACCAGCACGCCGCGGCCGGTGCCCACGCCCACCTGGTCGCCGCTCTCGGCGAGGTCGGCCGCCACCTGCAGCGCCTCGTCGAGCCGGGCGGCGGTGCGCACCCGGTCCTCGCCGAAGATCTCCTGGGCCACCTCGAGCACGTCCTCGGGGTCGGCCGAGCGGGCCGACGAGTTCTTCGTGAGCACGAGCTGCGTGAGCGCCGGCTCGAGGGTCGCGAGCAGCCCCTCCACGTCCTTGTCCGCCATCACCGCGACGACGCCGACCAGCCGCGGCAGGTCGAACTCCTCCTCGAGCGCGTCGACGAGGGCCTGCGCGCCGTGCGGGTTGTGCGCCGCGTCGACCAGGACGGTCGGGCTCGAGCGGACCACCTCGAGGCGCCCGGGCACGACGACGTCGGCGAACGCCGTCTCCACCACCCCGCCGTCCAGGGCCCGACCACCGAGCAGCGCCTCCACCGCGGCGAGCGCGAGCAGCGCGTTGTGGGCCTGGTGCTCGCCGTGCAGCGGCACCAGCACCTCGGTGTAGAGGCCGGCGGGGGTGCGCAGGTCCACGAGCTGCCCGCCGACGGCCACCCGACGGCCGGCGACCTCGAGCTCCACGCCCTCGCGCAGCAGGTGCGCCGAGACGTCCGCGGCGCGCTCGCGCAGGATCTCGTCGACGACGACCTCCTGGGCGGCGCTCACGACCGTGGCGCCCTCCTTGACGATGCCGGACTTCTCCGTGGCGATCTCGGCCAGCGTGGAGCCGAGCCAGCGCTCGTGGTCGATGCCCACGGGGGTCAGCACGGCGACCTCGCCGTCGACGACGTTGGTGGAGTCCCAACGGCCGCCCATGCCGACCTCGACCACCGCGACGTCGACCGGCGCGTCCGCGAAGGCGGCGATCGCCATCACGGTGAGCACCTCGAAGAAGCTGAGGCGCGGGCCGCCCGCCTCCTGCGACTCGCGGTCGGCCACGCCGATGTAGGGCGCGACGTCCTCCCAGACCTCGACGAACCGGGCGGCGCTCAGCGGCTCGCCGTCCACCTGGATGCGCTCGGTGACGCTCGTGAGGTGGGGCGAGGTGAACAGGCCGGTGCGCAGGCCGTGCTCGCGCACCAGGCGCTCGGTCATGCGGGCCGTCGAGGACTTGCCGTTCGTGCCCGTGAGGTGGATCGCGCGGAACGTGTGCTGCGGGTCGCCGAGGAGCTCGAGCACCCGCCGGACACGGTCGAGCGTCGGGTCGATGTCGTGCTCGGGCGCACGCGACATGATCTCCGCGTAGACCTCGCGCAGCGACTCCTGCGCCACGGCGTCCTCCGCCGCCGCGAGGGCGGCCTGGCGCTCGGCGGCACGAGCCTTGCGCGCGGCGGACGAGGGCTTGTTCTCAGCGTCGGGGGTCACCCCCGAAGGATAGGCGGTGCGCGCCTCCCGGCGACGGCCCGTCAGCACTCGTCAGCACTCGTCAGCGTGGCTCGAGCACCACGACCGGGGTCTCGCCGGCGCGGTGCGCGGCGAACCGGTCGATCTCGCCCCAGCCCTGGTGGCGGCCGACGAGCGCCCACAGCCGGTCGCGCTCCTCCCCCTGCGCCGCGGTCCCGCGCACCGGCCGCGGCCCGTCGACCGTGTCGACCTCGGCGTCCGGGTGCGCGCGCAGGTTGAGCCACCACGCCGGCGGCGGGTCGCCCCAGCCGTTCATCGCCAGCGTCACGTACCGGCCGTCGTCCTCGACGTAGCCGAGGATGACGGCGCGCTCCTGGCCGCTGCGGCGCCCGACGACGCGCAGGCGCAGCATGCCGAACTTGCCGCCGGGGGTGGGCCGGCGCAGGGGCCACCGCCCCCCGCTCACCCGGTAGCCGGCGCGCTGGACGGCCCACGCCGACCGGACGAACCAGCGCGGCGGGACGAAGGGTGGGCGGGACTCGGGGGCGGGTGTCGCTTGCGTGCTGCCCATGACGGACTCCTCGGCGAGCTCCTCGCAGCGGGCCGGCGCGGCACGGCCGGGGCACCAGGCTAGCCCGGCGGGTGGCGGCGCGCCGCTGTCGTCGGCCGGGGCTACCGTCCCGCGGCCGTCGACCCGACGCACGCACCCCGAGGTGATCCTGCGCGAGGTCGAGGCGTTCCTCGACC
>NZ_JBHVBO010000140.1:0-11658 GCF_042668085.1 Isoptericola sp. NPDC057391
CCGATCGAGCGCCCACAACGCCTGGGGTCAGTCCTGGCGCTCGACGAGGTACACGTGCCCGTCGGGGCGCGTGACGCGCTGCAGCGAGCTGCGCAGCGCGGCGTCGCGGGCCAGGTCCTCGGCGCTGGGCGGGATGGGCGGCGTGCGCCGGATGTTCGCGGGCCCGAAGAACATCAGCAGGCTCTCGGTCACCTTCATGCCCCAGGTCCGGTCGTCGTCCTCGCGTGCGCGCCGTGCCATGACACTCCTCGTCCAAACACTTGGTGGGCCAACCATTGGTGCACCAACTATAGAACGCCTCGTACCCTGGGCGCATGGACCTGCCCGCCGACCCGCTGCGCCTCGAGGCGCAGGTGTGCTTCTCGCTCTCGGCGGCCGCCCGGGCGATGGTGTCGATGTACCGCCCGATCCTCGAGCCGCTCGGGCTCACCCACCCGCAGTACCTCGTGATGCTCGGGCTCTGGCAGGACGACCGTGCCGGCTCGACGACGACCGTCACCGGACTGAGCGCCCGGCTCCTGCTCGACCCCGGCACCCTCTCGCCGCTCCTCAAGCGGCTGGAGCGCCAGGGGCTGCTGGAGCGGCGCCGCGGGGCCGGCGACGCGCGCGTCGTCGAGCTGCACCTCACCGCGGCCGGGCGCGCGCTGCGCGACCAGGCGGAGGAGGTCCCCGCAAAGGTCGTCGCGGCGAGCGGGCTGAGCCTGGCCGAGCTGGAGCAGGTCCGCGACGTCGCGAACCGGGTGGTGGCGGCCTCGATCGGCGCGCCCGCCTGACCCGCCCCACGACGGCACGGGCCCCGGGCAACCACGCCCCCCGCGGACCGACGGTGGTTTCATGAGCGATGGCCGCACAAGGACGTGCGGCCTCGGCCCAGAGGGGAACGAACCACCATGCTCGGTGCACGACGCAGAGCCACCATCCTCCTGAGCGGCGCCGGCGTGCTCCTGACCGCCGCCGCGTCGCTACCCGCGGTCGCGGCGGCCGACCCGGAGAACCTTCCGGGCGACGACGTCATCACCCTCCCGATCAACGACAGCGCCGCCGGCGGCACGTACGACCAGGACTTCGAGCAGGCGTACGCCGGCACGACGGCGGACGGCACGCCCGTGTACATCTACGTGCCGGCGGGCACCCCGCTGGACGGGACCGCCCCGACGACCGTGCGGTCCATGGACCCCGCCTTCGACCACGCGCCCGACGACGAGTTCACACCGTGCGCCGAGCGCGACGTGTCCGACTTCGTCGTCACGCAGGCGCAGATCGACCACCTCGGCGACGCGCTCTCGAACCAGATCGTGGCCGTCGACGAGGAGCACTTCGGCCCGATGGACGCCGCCGACCCGGCCCAGCCCGCCACGGACTCGCTCGTCATGGTCGTGTACAACGTGCAGGACGAGAACTACTACGACTGCGCCGAGACCACGTACACGGCGGGCTACTTCGCCCCGGACTTCATCCAGTCCAACGGCATGAACGCGATCGTCATCGACGCCTTCGACTGGGCCAACCGGATCGGCCCGGCCGACTCGCCGTGGAACGACGACGACCCCACCAACGACAGCCCCGAGCTGTACGAGGGCGTGGTGGCCCACGAGCTCGAGCACCTGCTGCACCACTACTCCGACCCGGGCGAGCTGTCCTGGGTCGACGAGGGGCTGGCGGACTTCGCGGGCTTCCTCAACGGCTTCGGCGTGGGCGGGTCGCACCTGTCGAACCAGCAGGTGTTCTACGCGGACACGTCGCTCACCCGCTGGGCGGGCTCGCTGGCCAACTACGGCGCGTCGTACACGTTCTTCCAGTACCTGTGGGAGCGCGCGGGCGGCAACGGCGACGGCACCTTCACCCCCGACCTGGTGAACGACGGCGTGGCCGGCGACCGGCTGATCCAGCAGATCTTCGCGCACCCTGCCGACGGGATGGACGGCGTGCAGGCGTCGATCGACGCGTTCAACGCGGCCGGCGGGGACCTGCCGGACGTCGCCGAGCTCTACCAGGACTGGGCGGTCGCGGTGTACCTCGACGACGAGGGGAGCGACGTCTTCGACATCAAGGCCGTCGACTTCGGCGACCCGGAGTCCACGACCTGGACCATCGACGTCGCCGACGACGTGTTCTGGGACGGCCGCGGGTCGAACCAGGGCGCCCAGCCCGACGCCAAGTGGGACCGGCGGCCGAACGGCCAGTCGGAGGTCGCGGTGCCGTACGGCCTGCAGGTGGAGCGGTTCCGCAACCCCGGCCCGCGGGTCACCGTCGGCCTGGACGGCGAGGACACCTCCGAGGTGGCCCCGCACTCGGGCGGCACCCACTGGTACGGCGGGTACGCCAGCCAGGCGGAGCACGTGCTCGACGTCGACGCCGACGGCGCGGTGGCGAGCCTCGACTTCTGGACCTGGCACTTCATCGAGGAGGGCTGGGACTACGGCTTCGTGGAGGCCCAGGTGGGCGGCGAGTGGGTCACCGTGCCCCTCGTCGACGACTCCGGCGCCACCGTCACCACGGACGAGAACCCGCACGGCAACAACACGGAGGGCAACGGCCTGACGGGCACCTCCGGCGGCGTCTACTTCGTGGACGAGCCGGAGTACGTGCACCTCACGGCGCAGCTGCCGGCGGGGGCCACCGACGTGCGGTTCCGGTACTCCACCGACGCGGCGTACCTCGACACCGGCTGGTTCGTGGACGACGTCATGGTGGACGGCGCGGCCGCCGGTGTCTCGTCGTCGCAGGGGTGGACCGAGACCAGCGGCGTGCAGGACAACAACTGGGCGCTGCAGGTGGTTGCCACGTGCGACCTCACGCCGGCGGGCACGGACGCGTTCGAGATCGTCGACGCGGCGGGGAACCACGTCTACCGGCTCACCGGTGACGCCATCTCCCAGGCCGGCTTCGTCACGAAGTGCGCCAACGGCAACCAGCGGGACTTCGCCACGCTGGTGTCGAACCTGCCGACGGGGGACCTGACGTTCCTCGACGCCGGGTACGACCTGTCGGTGCGCCACACGAAGAAGTAGGCGCGGGCACCCGCGCAACGGCGCGGACGAGGCGGGTACGGTGTCGGCCATGACCGACGTCACACCCGCCTCGTTCGCGCCCGGCCTCACCACCGACGACCTCGCGGGGACGGTGCCCGACCCGCGGACCGCGCCGGCCGTGCGCTGGGGCGTGCTCGGCGCCGGCAACATCGCCGGGTCGTTCTCCGACGGCGTCCGCCGGCACACGGCGGGGACCGTCGTCGCGGTGGGCTCGCGCGACCTCGCGAAGGCGGAGGCGTTCGCGGCGGCCCACGCGCCGGGCGCGCGGGCGCACGGCGGCTACGAGGCGCTGGTGACCGACCCGGACGTCGACGTCGTGTACGTCGCGACGCCCCACTCGCACCACCACGAGCACGCGCTGCTGGCGATCCGGGCCGGCAAGCACGTGCTGGTCGAGAAGGCCTTCACGCAGGACGCGGCGCAGGCGCGCGAGGTGCTCGACGCCGCGCGCGAGGCCGGCGTCTTCGTCATGGAGGCGATGTGGACGCGGTTCCTGCCGCACGTCGCGGCTCTGCGCGGCGTGATCGCGCGCGGCGAGATCGGCCAGGTGGTCGGCGTGATCGCCGACCACGGCCAGCAGTTCCCCTTCGACCCGGCCCACCGGCTGTACGCGCCGGAGCTGGCCGGCGGCGCGCTGCTGGACCTGGGCGTCTACCCGGTGTCCTTCGCCCACGACCTCCTCGGCGCGCCCGAGACCGTCACCGCCGTCGGCGCTCTGACCGAGACGGGCGTCGACGGCCAGCTCGGCATGGTGCTGGGCTACCCCGGCGGCGCGCAGGCCACGCTGTCGACCACGCTGTGGGCGCGCACCGCGAACACGGCCGTGATCTCGGGCACGGAGGGGCGCATCGAGGTGGCGCGCACGTTCTACGCGCCGACGTCGTTCACCGTCGAGCGGCACGACGGCGCCACCTGGGCGTACGACGGCTTCCGCGGCGAGGGCAAGCAGTACCAGGCGGCGGAGGTGGCGCGGCGCGTCGCGGCGGGGGACGTCGAGAGCCCGCGCATGTCGTGGGACGGCACGCTCGAGGTCATGCGCACCATGGACGACGTCCGTCGTCAGGCGGGCGTGGTCTACCCGGGGGAGTGACCCGTGCCCTCGGCGGGACCGGTCAGCGCAGGTCGCCCGGCACGAGCCGGCGGCCGGAGACCTCGCTCGGCGTGATCCGGACCCAGATGGTCTTGCCGTCCTCGAGGTAGCTGACGAGGCCGGTCGTACGGGCCTCGGCCAGGTCCTCCTCGCGCTCGAGGACCTGCGCGCGGCCCTTGACCACGACGCTCCACGCCCCGTCGTCGCCGATCTCGTCGGCCTCGAACGCGACCCGGGGGCTGATCGTCACCTCGGCGAGCTTGGTGCCGGGCTTGGTGCGCAGGAAGATGCGCCGGTCGGCGACCGCGAAGCTCACGGGGAAGATCTCCGGCTCGCCGGCCACCGACGTGACCAGCCGGCCGATCTTCTGACCCGTGAGCAGCTCCCAGGACTCTTCCTCGGTGAGCACGGTCTGGGACGGCTGCGGCTGGGTGGACATCGAACCTCCTGCGTGTCGAGGGATCACGTCCATCGTCCCCCCGCTAGGTGCCCGGCGCTACGGCGGGCGGCGGTGTCGTCGGTCACGGATAGGGTGTCGGGAGTGAGCAGCGCACCCGGGTACTTCGTCTCGTTCGAGGGCGGCGACGGCGCCGGCAAGACCACGCACGTGCGCCTGCTGGGGGAGTGGCTGCACGAGGTCACCGGCCGTGAGGTGGTCGTGACGCGGGAGCCGGGCGGCACGGACCTGGGGACCACGCTGCGCCGGGAGGTGCTGCACGGCGACGACCTGGACCCGCGCACGGAGGCCCTGCTGTACGCGGCGGACCGCGCGCACCACGTCGCCACGGTGGTGCGGCCGGCGCTCGGGCGCGGGGCCGTGGTGGTGACCGACCGCTACCTCGACTCCTCGGTGGCGTACCAGGCGGGCGGCCGGGAGCTGTCGGAGGAGGAGATCGAGGCGCTCTCCCTGTGGGCCACGGCCGACCTGCTGCCCGACGTCACGGTGCTGCTGGACCTCGACCCGCAGGTCGGGGCCGCCCGCCTGTCGGGCGAGCCGGACCGGCTGGAGCGCGCGGGCGACGAGTTCCACCGCCGCACGCGTGAGACGTTCCTGCGCCGGGCGGCCGCCGACCCGGAGCGCTGGGTCGTCGTGGACGCCTCGGCGAGCCTGGACGACGTGCAGGCGCAGGTGCGCGTGGACGTCGCCGCACGGCTCGACCTCACGCCCGTGGTCGAGGAGGCCGCGACCGTGCAGGACACCGGGCGGGGCAGGGCCGGGGAGGGTCGCGAGTGAGCGTGTGGGACGACGTCGTCGGGCAGCCGGACGCCGTCGCCACCCTGCGCCGCGCGGCGACGGACCCGGCCGCGATGACGCACGCGTGGCTGCTCACCGGCCCGCCGGGCTCGGGCCGTTCGGTGGCGGCGCGGGCGTTCGCCGCCGCGCTGCAGTGCACCGGGACGGACGGCGAGACCGGCGGCTGCGGGCGCTGTCAGGCGTGCACGACGACGCTGGCCGGCACGCACCCGGACCTCACCGTCGTGGCCACCGACAAGGTCGTCATCACGATCGACGAGGTGCGCGACCTCATCATGACCGCGGCGCGCACGCCGTCGTCCGGCCGCTACCGCGTGATCGTCGTCGAGGACGCGGACCGGATGGCCGAGCGCACCACGAACGTGCTGCTCAAGGCGATCGAGGAGCCCCCGCCGCACACCGTCTGGGTGCTGTGCGCCCCGAGCGCGCAGGACGTGCTGCCCACCATCCGCTCCCGCTGCCGCGGCGTCGTGCTGCGCGTGCCGCCGGCCCGGGACGTGGCGGACCTGCTCGTGCGCCGCGACGGCATCGACCCGGCGGTCGCGCTCACCGCGGCCCGCGCCGCACAGTCGCACGTCGGGCTCGCCCGTCGGCTCGCCCGGGACGCCGACGCGCGCGAGCGCCGCGACGCCGTCCTCGAGATCGCGCGACGCATCCGGGGCGTCGGCGACGCGGTCCTCGCGGCGGGAGAGCTGGTGGACGTCGCGAAGGCCGAGGCGGTGGCCGCCACGGCGGAGCGCGACGCGGTCGAGAAGGCGGAGCTGATGCGCGCCCTCGGCGTGCAGGAGGGAGACACCCTGCCGCCCCGGCTGCGCTCGCAGCTCAAGCAGCTCGAGGACGACCAGAAGCGGCGCGCCACGCGCCGCCAGCGCGACGTCCTCGACCGGTCGATGGTGGACCTGCTGTCCCTGTACCGGGACGTGCTCGTGGTGCAGCTGGGCGCGACCGTCGACCTCGTGAACGCCGAGCACGACGGCGCCGTGCGCGCGCTCGCCGCGGACTCGACGCCCGAGCAGACCATCCGCCGGATGGACGCGATCGGCGTCGCGCGCGAGCGGCTCGAGGGCAACGTGGCGCCCCTCCTCGCGCTCGAGGCGATGACGGTCGCGCTCCGCCCCCAGGGGTGACCGGCCCGCGCGTGTATCACGGGCGACAGTTGCCTCATCACCCCTCCATGCGGTGAGGTGTTCCGCGGCGGGGGCCATGGTGGCCCCACGCACAGACTGGGGGTTGGCATGAGGATCCTGCTGCTCGTCTCGGCGTTCAACGGGCTCACGCAGCGCGTGTGGGGGTACCTGACGGACCGGGGCCACGACGTGGGCGTCGAGCTGGCGCCGGCGTTCGGCTCGCCGGAGGAGCTGACGGCGCGGGTCGAGGAGATCGGCCCGGACCTGATCCTGGCGCCGTTCCTCAAGCACCGGGTGCCCGAGGACGTGTGGCGGCGCTGGACCACCGTCGTCGTGCACCCCGGCCCGGTGGGGGACCGTGGCCCCTCCTCCCTGGACCACGCGATCCTCGACGGCCGCGACCGCTGGGGCGTCACGGCCCTGTCCACGGTGGAGGAGATGGACGCCGGCCCGGTGTGGGCCACGTCGACGTTCGCGCTGCCCACGGGCGAGCAGGCGCCGATCGCCAAGAGCGCCCTGTACAACGGGCTCGTGGCCGACGCCGCGCTGGCGTGCGTCGAGGAGGTGCTGCGCAAGGTCGCGGCGGGCGAGGAGCCGACGCCCGCGGACCGCCTGGAGCGGGAGGTGCCGGACACCGGCGAGCTGCCGCTGCTGCGCCGGGCCGCGTTCGAGCTCGACCTGTCCCGCCCCGCCGCCGAGCTGGCGCGCACGATCGCCGCGGCCGACGGCGCACCCGGCGCCCCCGCGACCCTGCAGGGCGCGCGCTTCTGCCTGTTCGACGCCGTGGCCGTCCCCGAGGCGGTGGATCCGCTGGCCGCCCCCGGCATGATCGTGGGGCGCGACGACGACGCCGTGGCGATCGCCACCGGCGACGGCACGCTGTGGGTCGGGTATGCCGCGACCCTGGCCGAGAAGCGCGGCACCAAGCTGCCCGCGTCGTGGGTGCTCGACGTCGCGGGGGTGCCGTTCCGTCCGGCGCCGGCCGCGCTGGCGGAGTCGGTGTACGAGCGCGACGGCGACGTCGGCTACCTGACGATCCGGTCGTACAGCGGCGCCATGCACACCCAGCAGTGCCGCCGCCTCACGACCGCGGTCGAGAAGGCCCTCACGGAGGACACACGGGTGCTCGTGGTGCGCGGCACCGAGCACGCGTTCTCGAACGGCATCCACCTGGGCGCGATCGAGGCGGCCGCCGACCCGGCCGCGGAGGCGTGGGCCAACATCCAGGCCATCGACGACCTGTGCGAGGCGATCGCCGCGGCCGACCAGCTCACGGTGGCCGCGTTCACCGCGAACGCCGGCGCGGGCGGCGTGATGGCGGGCCTGTGCGCGGACGTCGTCGTCGCCCGCGACGGCGTGGTGCTCAACCCGTACTACGACATGGGCATCTTCGGCTCCGAGCTGCACACGTGGACCGTCGCGTCCCGGCTCGGCGAGGCCGACGCCGACCGCCTGCTGAGCGCGAAGCTGCCGGTGTCGGTCGCGGAGGCGGCACGGACCGGCCTGGTGGACGCCGTGGGCCCCCGCGACCCGGAGCGGTTCGCGGGGTGGCTGGCCGACCGGGCCGCCGCGCTGGCGACGCCCGAGGGGCGGGCGGAGGCCGCTGCCGCCGCCCGGCTGCGGGCCCCGCACCGCCCGCTGTCCTACTACCGCACGATCGAGCTCGCGGAGATGGCGCGCGACCTCTTCGACGACCGGCGCGGCTTCGCGGCCAAGCGGCGCGACTTCCTGCGCAAGGCGGCGCCGCAGGAGACGCCGGAGCGGTTGCGGTTCGCGGACGTCCGCGAGACGGTCGCCCGGTGACGGTTCGCACCCTCCGCGCCCTTCGCGGGCCTCTGCTGGCCGGTGCCGCGGCCTCCCTCGCCCTGCTCGTGACCGCCTGCGCGTCCGATGGTTCGCCGGGCGGCGGGTCGACGTCGGGCTCGCCGTCGTCGAGCCCCGCGGACGGCCCGTCCACGAGCCCCTCGTCCGCCCCCGTGCCGTCCGACGGCGCGGCCGCGCCGGCGCCCGGGGAGCACGTGCGTGGCCTGCCCGACGGCGCGGAGGGGACGTTCGACAGCCCCGCCGGGGTCGCCTGGTCGCCCGACGCCGCCGTGCTGCTCGTCGTCACGTACGGGTC
Source organism: Isoptericola sp. NPDC057391 (assembly GCF_042668085.1). Classification (NCBI taxonomy): domain Bacteria; kingdom Bacillati; phylum Actinomycetota; class Actinomycetes; order Micrococcales; family Promicromonosporaceae; genus Isoptericola; species Isoptericola sp. NPDC057391. The sequence goes on from NZ_JBHVBO010000140.1 coordinate 8,624, forward strand.
GAGCACGTGCCCGCAGCTGGCCGAGGCGGAGGCGGGTTGGGACGACGCGGGCGAGACCCTCGACGTCCGCATGGTCGAGCCGGACCCCGGCCGCGTGTGCACGATGGACTACGTCCCCACCACCAGCGCGGTCGCCGTCCCGCCCGACGCCGACGCGGGCACGCCCGTGACCGTGCGCGTGGGCGACCTCGGCGAGGTCGAGGTGTCGCCCCGCGCGAAGGACGGCGTGGCGGGCCCGGTGGCCTGGGTCCCGGCCGCGGACTGAGCACGTCGGAGCCGGGCCCGCGGCGACGGTAGGTTGGGCGGGTGATTTCCGACGAGCGCCGCCCGATCGCCCGCCGCACGACCCCCCGCCTCCCGAGTCCTCGCCGCTCGAGCCTGCGCGGCGGGGCCGTCGTCGCCGCCGTCGTCACCGGGGCGGTGCTGCTGGCCGGGTGCACGGCGCCCGCCAAGCAGCAGTCGCCGGTGGGCTCGGCCTCCGGGCCTGCGGCGTCACAGGCTCCGGACGGGTTCGAGCAGTACTACGGCCAGTCGCTCGAGTGGGAGGACTGCGAGGACGGCCTGCAGTGCGCGACGGCGTCGGCTCCGCTGTCGTGGCAGGACGCGGACGCGGGCAGCATCGAGCTGTCCCTGGTGCGCAACCCGGCGGACGGCCGGGACCCGGAGGGCTCGCTGCTGGTGAACCCCGGCGGGCCGGGCGCGTCGGGCGTCGACTTCGTGCGCGGCGACGCGCAGAACGGCGGCTCGACGTTCGGCAAGCGGCTGCAGGACGCATTCGACATCGTCGGGTTCGACCCCCGCGGCGTGCAGCGCTCGACGCCGGTGACGTGCTTCGACGACGCCCGCAAGGACGAGTCGCTGGCCAAGGACTTCGACCGCGACACCGACGCCGGCCTCCGGGAGATGCAGCAGGAGTACGAGGCGTGGAACGCGGCGTGCGCCGAGAACTCGGGCGAGGTGCTCGGCCACGTGGACACGCAGAGCGCGGCGCGCGACATGGACATGCTGCGCGCGGTGCTGGGGGACGACGCCCTGAACTACCTCGGGTTCTCGTACGGCACCCAGCTCGGCGCCACCTACGCGGGGCTGTTCCCGGACCGCGCCGGCCGCCTGGTGCTCGACGGCGCGATCGACACCACGCTCAGCTCCGAGGAGATCTCCCACGGGCAGGCCGTCGGCTTCGAGAACGCGCTGCGGGCGTACGTGCAGGACTGCCAGGCGGGCGCGGGCTGCCCGCTGACCGGCTCGGTGGACGACGGCATGCGGCAGATCCGCCAGGTGCTGGACCACGCCTACGAGCGGCCGTACCCCACGTCCAGCTCCGGGCGCACGGTCACCCAGAGCCTCGCGTTCTATGGGATCGCCGTCACCCTCTACAACCAGGGGAGCTGGCCCGCCCTCACCCAGGGGCTGGACGAGGCGATCAACCAGGGCACGGGCGACGTGCTGCTCTACCTGTCCGACCAGTACTTCGACCGGAACGCGGACGGCAGCTACTCCAACAACTCCGAGGAGGCGATGCGCGGCGTGAACTGCCTCGACGACCGTGCCACCACGGACGCCGCGCAGATGCGGGCCGACGCCGCCGCCATCGAGAAGGACGCGCCGACGATGGGCTCGTTCTTCGGCTACGGCGGGCTGACCTGCGCCGGGGCGGAGTACCCGCAGGTGGAGCAGGAGTTCGACCTGCAGGCGAAGGGCGCGCCGCCGATCCTCGTCGTCGGCACCACGAACGACCCGGCCACCCCGTACGTGTGGGCCGAGGGGCTGGCGAGCACCCTCGACTCGGGCGTGCTGCTCACCTACCAGGGCGAGGGGCACACGGCGTACCAGCCGTCGCGGTCGTGCGTGGCCGACGCGGTCGAGTCCTACCTCGCGGACGGCGACGTGCCGGCGGACGGCGCCACCTGCTGAGGGCCGGTCCGCGCCCAGAACCGCAGGGCGAGCACGCCCAGCACGGAGATGACGACCAGCCCGAGGACGTAGAACACCGTCGACCACGTGGAGGCGTTGTCGGACGCCACCGGCAGCAGCTGGCCGTAGGCGAGCTCGTAGTGCAGCCCGCCCGTGACCTTGAGCGCGAGGTAGGCGGAGATGAAGCCCATCGAGTCCCACAGCGCGTGCAGCGCGACGACCGCGACGTAGGCGAGCAGCACGCCGCCCGTGAAGCGGTACCTCCCGGCGGCCGACGCCGCGCCGAAGATCGCCGCGCCCAGGATCGCCGTCCACAGCACGTGCCCGACCGGCGTGAGCAGGCCGCGCACGGCCTCCGTCTGCAGCAGGGCGTTGAGGTCGATCTGGCCCAGGCGGGTGAGGCTGGCGTTGAACGCGTACCCGGCGGACTCGAAGGCCGCGAACCCGGCGCCGACGGTCGCACCGAGCAGCGCGCCGGTGAGCCCGGTCTTGTGCGCCACCCGGGCGCCGACCACCAGGAACACGGCGATCTTCACGGCCTCCTCGATGGCGCCCACGCCCACGTAGATCCACAGCGACGGCGACAGGTGCGACTCCAGGATCGACGCGCCCAGCACGCCGAAGATGCCGCCGAAGAAGAACGCCGCCAGGAGCAGCATGATGTCGATCGAGCCGTGCGCCTTCTCCACCACGAACAGCACCACGCTGAACGGCACCAGGAAGCTGCCGAGCAGGATCACCGTCGGGATGAGGTTCGAGTTCTGGGTGCCGAACGTCACGGCGGCGGTGACGGCCCACAGCAGGACGCCGAGGACGAGCGTCTTCCACCACCACCCTCGGCCCGTGGTGATGACCGTGCTCTGCGACGTGGAGGGGTGCATGGGCACGAGTATGCGGAGGTCAGCGGGCTCTGTCGCGCGGAAGCCGGACCGCCCGGAGCCCGCGTTTTGGAGACGGCCCCGCGCGTCAGGTACTGTAGGCGCGCTCGTTGATCCGGCAGCACGCCGGTGCACGGCACGCCGCCTTAGCTCAGTCGGTAGAGCGATTCACTCGTAATGAATAGGTCGTCGGTTCGATTCCGACAGGCGGCTCAGCCCTGAAGGCCCGGAACCTCGCGGTTC
>NZ_JBHVBO010000141.1:0-11640 GCF_042668085.1 Isoptericola sp. NPDC057391
GCTTAATTGCTCCTAAATCGGGGTTTTTGAGGAGCATTTCAGCACGCTCGATGCGTCGGGGGGTGCCGTCATTCGGCCATCGCCCCGCCCAGTGGTCCACCCACGAATCGTTGTGGGGACGGTGCCGATACGCTGAGGGGCATGTCTCCCGCCTTCTCCGCCCCGGCCCCCGCGAGCGCACCCGCCCCCGCAGAGGCCACGGGCCGCCGCACCTACCTCCTGGTGGACGGCGAGAACATCGACGCCACGCTGGGCATGAACGTGCTGAACCGGCGGCCGAACCCCGAGGAGCGCCCCCGCTGGGACCGCATCTCGACGTTCGCGCAGAAGCTGTGGGACCAGGACGTCGTCCCGCTGTTCTTCCTCAACGCCAGCAGCGGGCAGATGCCGATGGCGTTCGTGCAGGCGCTGCTCGCGATGGGCTACAAGCCGATCCCGCTGGCATCGTCCGGCACGGAGAAGGTCGTCGACGTCGGTATCCAGCGCACGCTGGAGGCCCTGGCCGACCGCGACGGCGACGTCCTGCTCGCGAGCCACGACGGCGACTTCCTGCCGCAGATCGAGGCGCTGCTCGGCGACGAGCGCCGCGTGGGGCTGCTGGCGTTCCGCGAGTTCGTCAACGGGCAGTTCGCGCAGCTCTCCGAGCGCGGGCTGCAGATGTTCGACCTCGAGGGCGACGCCGACGCGTTCACCGCCCCGCTGCCGCGCGTGCGGATCATCCCGCTCGACGAGTTCGACCCGCTGCGCTACCTCTGACCCGTTGTGGTTCAGCCGGCGGCGAGCAGCTCCCGGTAGAGCGGGGTCGTGTAGCCGGGGGTGAACGTGCTCCCACCCAGGACGGCGCCCAGCCGCTGCGCCTCGGCGGCGACGGCGGCCTCCCCGTCCGCCCCGACGTCCTCGAGCAGCCGCCACGCGACGTCGCCGTCGGGCCGCACGATCCACAGCCCGACGATCCGCCCCTGCCACCACACGGTGGCGCCCGCGTTACCGGCGCTGTCGAAGATCCGCTCGCGGTGCGGGCCCAGGTACCAGTCGCGGGCGGTCCAGCCCATCGTGGTGGGGTCCAGGGTGGGCAGCAGCGCGGCGTGACCGCTGACGACGTCGTCCAGGGCGGGGTCGAGGTCGGCGTCCAGGTCGGTGTCGCGCAGCATGACGCCGTCGGCGACGACGGGTTCCCCGCCCGGCGGGCCGACCTCCACCTCGACCTCGCGCGCGTCCAGGGCGGCGACGGCCCGGCGCGCCTGCCCGAGGTTCCAGCCGGTCCACCACCGCAGGTCCGCCACGGTGGCGGGCCCGAACGCCTCCAGCCACGCGCGGGCGAGCTCGACGCGCGCCTCCTCCTCGTCCATCGCCGGGATCCCGTCGGGGAACCAGTCGGACATCGGCGACCACACGTGCCGCGGCGACGACCACGCCCCGCGCGGCTCGCCGCGCACGACGGTGCCCTCCGCGGAGAGCACCGACAGCAGCGGCGACGTCATGGTGCGGCGCACGTCCCACGCCTTGTCCGTCGTGGGCAGGAAGGCGGTGCGCAGCAACGGCGCCGCCCGGGAGAGCTCGGCGCCGTCGAGCGGCCCCGCGGCGAGGGCGGCGTGCACCTGGGCTTCCGCGTCCGCGAGCAGCGCCTCGGGGTCCTCGACGACCGGGTCGGTGGGCAGCGTCGCGAGCTCCTTGAGCAGCCGCGTGCGCAGCCGTCGCCCCACGTCCGTCGCCACCGCCGCGTGCACCACCGGCACGACGTCGCGCGGCACGACGAACATCGTGCGGCGCATGCCCAGCACCTTGACGAGGCTGCGCCGCGCGAACAGGGCGTCGCGCACGTCGTCGAGCCCGAGGTCCGGCACCCGCGCCAGGACCGCCAGGTGCACGCTCGGGGCGTCCGTCGCGTGCAGCGCGACCAGCCGCCGGGTGACCTCCTCCGGCGTCGTCGCCGCCGGCCCTCCGGGCCGGTCCGCGCCGAGCGCGAGCTGTCGTACGACCAGGCGCCGCCGGCGCTGCTCCCCCGTGATCCGCACCCCGCCATCATGGTCGCGGCCACCCACACGCGCGCTCTCCCGGCGCACCAGCACCGTCCGAGCCCCTTCCCAGGCAACGCTCAGACCCCGGTCGCACACTGAAGTCATGAGCGCACCCGAGGCACGTCTCGTCGTCGTGGACGACGAGCCCAACATCCGCGAGCTGCTGTCCACGTCCCTGCGTTTCGCCGGGTTCGAGGTGCACGCCGCCGGTGACGGGAACGGGGCGCTGCAGCTCGTCCGCGACGTCGAGCCCGACCTCGTCGTGCTCGACGTGATGCTGCCCGACATGGACGGCTTCACCGTGACCCGCCGCATGCGCTCCACCGGCCGGCACACTCCCGTGCTGTTCCTCACCGCCCGCGACGACACGCAGGACAAGGTGCAGGGGCTCACCGTCGGCGGGGACGACTACGTCACCAAGCCGTTCAGCCTGGAGGAGGTCGTGGCCCGCATCCGCGCCGTGCTCCGCCGCACCCACGCGGGCGAGCCCGAGGACGACGCCGTCCTGCGCGTCGGCGACCTCGAGCTCGACGAGGACTCGCACGAGGTGCGCCGCGCCGGCGTCGAGATCGACCTGTCCCCCACCGAGTTCAAGCTGCTGCGCTACCTCATGCTCAACGCCGGCCGCGTGCTCTCCAAGGCGCAGATCCTCGACCACGTGTGGCAGTACGACTGGGGCGGCGACGCGAACATCGTCGAGTCCTACATCTCCTACCTGCGCCGCAAGATCGACAACCTCTCCGTCACCGGCCCCGACGGCGACGACGTCACCCTGCCGCCGCTCATCCACACCAAGCGCGGCGTGGGCTACCTGCTGCGGGCGCCCCAGGCGCCGCGATGACCACGCCCACCCCCGGCGCGCCCGTCGCCGCCCCGAGCACGACGGCGGACGGGCGGGCCCTGCCCGCGGACCCTCGGTCGGGGTCCACACCGCCGCCCGATCCCCCGGCGCGGTCCGCCCCGTGGTCGTGGCTCGAGCGGTTGCCGCTGCGCACCCGCCTGGTCACGATCACCGTCCTGGTCCTGGCGGCGGGCCTGATCCTGGCGGCCGTGGTGACCCGCACCGTCGTCTCCGGCTACCTCGTGGCGCAGACGGACCAGCAGCTCACGCAGTCCGCCAAGGGCGTGGCGAACATGACGCTCAACTCCGCCGGCGACCTGGCGCAGCGCGCGCCGAGCGAGTACGTCGTCATCCTCCGTGACGTCGACGGCGCCACGTCGGAGCCGACGGTCTGGCCGGCGACCGAGGAGAAGTACGGCATCCCCGACATCCCCGACGAGCCGGTCTCGGCCGTCGTCGACCGCGGCCTCGAGCCGTTCACCGTCCACTCGATCGGCGGCGCCGAGCCCGGCGACTGGCGGGTCGTCGCGCTGCCGTACGGGTCGTCCGGCACCATCCAGGGCGCCGTGTACGTCGGGCTCCCCCTGGCGGAGGTCCAGCACACGGTCGCCTATCTCACGCGCTCGCTGCTGTTCTCGGCGCTCGGCATCGTCATCCTCGGCGGCGCGATCTCGTTCCTGCTGGTGCACCGCTCGCTGCGGCCGCTGCGCCAGATCGAGACGACGGCGGCGGAGATCGCCGCGGGCGACCTGTCGCAGCGCGTCCCCGAGCGGCCGACGTCGACCGAGGTGGGCTCGCTGTCCGCGTCCCTCAACACGATGCTCGCCCAGATCGAGCGCGCGTTCTCCGCCCAGGAGGAGTCGGAGCGCCGCATGCGGCGGTTCGTCTCCGACGCGAGCCACGAGCTGCGCACCCCGCTGGCCACCGTCAAGGGGTACGGCGAGCTGTACCGGCTGGGAGCGCTCGACACGCCCGCCAAGGTGGACGACACGATGGGGCGCATCGAGGACTCCGCGCGCCGCATGAGCACGCTGGTCAACGACCTGCTGGTGCTCGCGCGCCTCGACGAGGGCCGGCCGATGCGCCGCGAGCCCGTGGACCTCGGGGCGATGGCCCGCGACGCGGCCCAGGACCTGCACGCCCTGGACCCGACGCGCGAGGTGGCGGTGACCGGGCTCGCGCCGGGATCCCCCGCGCCGTCCGGCCCCCTCGTGACCGGCGACGCCGACCGCCTGCGCCAGGTGCTGACCAACCTCGTGGGGAACGTGGCGAGGCACACACCCGCCGGATCCCCGGCCGAGCTGGCGGTGGGCCGGGCGCCCGACGGCGGCGCCGTCGTCGAGGTGCGCGACCACGGCCCGGGCATCACGCCGGAGCAGGCGAAGCGCGTGTTCGAGCGGTTCTACCGCGCCGACTCGTCACGGAACCGGGAGTCCGGCGGCTCCGGCCTGGGGATGGCGATCGTCGCGGCGATCGTCGGCGCGCACCAGGGCCACGTGTCGGTGAGCGAGACGCCCGGCGGCGGGCTGACCGTGCGAGTTCTCCTCCCGTCGGCGGACGGCTACGATGGCGCGTCGTCCTCCTCCGACCGACCGGAACGCTGACCAGCAGGCGTGGCCAGCCCCCTGACCGCGATGCGATGTCGCACCGCGGTCGTAGTCTGGCGAGGAGGAGGACAGTCCGAGTCCGACGACCGAAGGTCTGATTGCGATGGGCGTCATGAGCGCCGACGCGCCCCAGTGGTTCCTCTCCGCGTTCGTCCGCACCTGTCACGGCGCGGGCGCCACCGCCGACGACGCGGAGATCCGCTCCGTCGGGGAGGAGCTCATCGACCGGTGGTCCGCCCCGGAGCGCCACTTCCACAACCTGCGCCACCTGGCCGACGTCCTGCACCGCGTGGACGAGCTGTCCCAGGAGACGCACGAGCCCGACCTGGTGCGCCTCGCGGCCTGGTACCACGGCGCCGTGTTCGACGCGACGCGCAAGGTCGCCCAGGCGACCCAGGGCGGCGAGCAGACCACGGTGAGCGCGAACCTCGCGCGCACGCAGCTCACCCGGCTCGGCCTGCCGGACGCCGCGGTGGAGCGCACCGCCCGGCTGGTCGACTCGATCGACCGGCACAAGCCGCTGCCCGACGATGTCGACTCCGCGGTGCTCAACGACGCGGACCTCGCGATGCTGGCCGCCGAGCCGCAACGCTACAAGGAGTACATGGCGAACGTGCGGGCGGAGTACTCGCACATCCCGCTGCCCGACTACCTCGACGCCCGGGTCCGCGTGCTGACCAAGCTGCTGCAGCGCTCGTCGCTGTACTTCAGCCCGATGGGCGCGGCGTGGGAGGAGGCGGCGCGGCAGAACCTCGACGGCGAGCTGCACCGGCTGATGAAGGAGCGTCGCCTGCTCGCGGAGAAGCCGGCCTCCTGACCGCTCGCCGCGCCGGGTTGTCCACATGCTGTGGACGACGGCGGCCGCGGGGCCCGCGCGCTCCGTAGCGTCGTCGTCCGCAACCCCCGCAGGGGGCACGGCGACGAAGGAGGACACGTGCGGTACGAGGTGGACAGCGAGCGGGTCGCGCAGGCGAGCGCGGCGGTGAACGGTTCCGTGGCGGCGATCCGCTCCGAGGTGGGGGCGATGATGCGGCACCTGCAGGACCTGCAGTCCAGCTGGCACGGCGGCGCGGCGACGCAGTTCGCGGGCGTCATGGGCCAGTGGCAGGCCACGCAGACCCAGGTCGAGGCGGCGCTCGACGCCGTGACGGCGGCCCTGTCGTCGGCGTCGCGCACCTATGCGGACGCCGAGGCCCAGGCCACGCGGCTCTTCGTCGCGCGCTGACCCGCGAGGAGGGCGTCCCGCGTCGTGCGGGGCGCCCTCATCGCGTCCCGGGCGTCACGGCGTGCTCCCCGCGCGCTGGGCCGCGAGCGACCACACCTGCTCGAGCGGGACGAACCCGTCCGCGCCGTCGGCGTCGCGGAACACCTCGACCCAGCGGCCGATCGACGCCTGCCACGCCACGTTGGCCGGGTCGTCGTCGAGCGCCGCCATCGCGGCGTCGAAGTCGTCGCAGTCGACGACGTGGAAGAGGCGCTCCCCGGAGCGCCAGATCGTCCACCCCCGGATGCCCACCCGGGAGAAGGCGGCGTCGAGGTCATCGGGGATGGCGGCGTGCTCGGCGCGGTAGTCGTCGACGGCGCCGGGGCGCAGGACGGAGTGCAGAGCGACGATCATGCGGCGCCCACGGGTTCACGGTGCACGACCCGGATCCTCCGGCGACCCACGACGCGATGTCAACCGTCGGACGATGTCAACCGTCGGACGTCACGCCCGCACGCACGACGGGCCCCCACCCCGCAGGGTGAGGGCCCGTCGTCGAACCGTCAGGCTCTGGCAGGACTCCGGATCAGAAGTCCATGCCGCCCATGCCGCCGTCGCCACCCGGGGCGGCCGGTGCCGGCTCCGGCTTGTCGGCCACGACGGCCTCGGTGGTGAGGAACAGCGCGGCGATCGACGCGGCGTTCTGCAGCGCGGAGCGCGTGACCTTGACCGGGTCGTTGACGCCCGCGGCCAGCAGGTCCTCGTACGCGCCGGTGGCGGCGTTGAGGCCCTCGCCGGCGGGGAGGTTCTTGACCTTCTCCGCCACGACGCCGCCCTCGAGGCCGGCGTTGATCGCGATCTGCTTGAGCGGGGCCGAGATCGACGCGGCGACGATCTGCGCACCGGTCGCCTCGTCACCCTCGAGCTCCAGCTTCGGGAACGCGGCGGCACCGGCCTGGATCAGCGCGACGCCACCACCGGCGACGATGCCCTCCTCGACCGCGGCCTTGGCGTTGCGCACAGCGTCCTCGATGCGGTGCTTGCGCTCCTTGAGCTCCACCTCGGTGGCCGCGCCGGCCTTGATGACGGCGACGCCGCCGGCCAGCTTGGCGAGGCGCTCCTGGAGCTTCTCGCGGTCGTAGTCCGAGTCCGACTTCTCGATCTCGGAGCGGATCTGGTTGACGCGGCCCGAGATGAGCTCGGCGTCGCCCGCACCCTCAACGATCGTGGTCTCGTCCTTGGTCACGACGACCTTGCGCGCCTGGCCCAGCAGGTCGAGGGTCGCGTTCTCCAGCTTGAGGCCCACCGTCTCGGTGATGACCTGGCCGCCGGTGAGGATCGCGATGTCCTGCAGCATGGCCTTGCGGCGGTCGCCGAAGCCCGGGGCCTTGACGGCGACGGACTTGAAGGTGCCGCGGATCTTGTTCAGCACGAGGGTGGCCAGGGCCTCGCCCTCGACGTCCTCGGCGATGATGAGCAGCGAGCGACCGGCCTTCATGACCTGGTCGAGCACCGGCAGCATGTCCTTGACGTTCGAGATCTTCGACTCGACGATCAGGACGTACGGGTCCTCGAGGACGGCCTCCTGGCGCTCCGGGTCCGTCTCGAAGTAGCGGGCGAGGAAGCCCTTGTCGAAGCGCATGCCCTCGGTGAGCTCGAGCTCGAGGCCGAACGTGTTCGACTCCTCGACCGTGATCACGCCCTCCTTGCCCACCTTGTCGAGGGCTTCGGCGATGAGCTCGCCGATGGAGGCGTCGCCGGCCGAGATGGCGGCCGTGGCGGCAATCTGGTCCTTGGTCTCGATCTCGACCGCGGCGTTGAGCAGCTGCTCGGTGACGGCCTCGACGGCCTTCTCGATGCCGCGCTTGACGGCGATCGGGTTGGCACCGGCGGCGACGACGCGCAGGCCCTCGCGCACGAGCGCCTGGGCGAGCACGGTGGCGGTGGTGGTGCCGTCACCCGCGACGTCGTCCGTCTTCTTGGCGACCTCCTTGACGAGCTCCGCGCCGATCTTCTCGTACGGGTCGTCGAGCTCGATCTCCTTGGCGATGGAGACACCGTCGTTGGTGATCGTGGGGGCGCCCCACTTCTTGTCCAGGACGACGTTGCGGCCCTTGGGGCCGAGCGTGACCTTCACGGTGTCGGCGAGCTGGTTGAGCCCGCGCTCCATGCTCCGACGAGCTTCCTCGTCGAACGCGATGATCTTGGCCATGGGGACTGATCCTCCGCTGGTGGCTGAGATGGCCGGCCGGCGCCCGCGACGGACGACCCACCCCGCGGCGTTCAGGTCACGCACGCGCGGAGGGTCTCACCGAACGACCCGAATGCTTCACCCGCGGCCCAGGAGAACGCCGCCCCGGGAGGCGGCTGTCACTCACAGGCCGAGAGTGCTAAGCCATTATTGGCACTCTCGGGTGGCGAGTGCAAGACGTTCGCCGAGGGCGTGCACCGCGAGCGGACCGCGCGGAGACGACGAAGGCCGGCACCCCCGGACGCGTCCCTGCGTCCTGCGGTGCCGGCCTTCGCGACGACCTGCCGGTCGAGCCGCTGGTCGACGGCTGGTCGACGGCTGGTTCGACGACGTGGTCAGAGCGGGCGGACCTGCTCGGCCTGCGGACCCTTCTGCCCCTGGCCGACCTCGAACTCGACGCCCTGCCCCTCGTCGAGGGTGCGGTACCCGTCGGTCTGGATGGCGCTGTAGTGGACGAACAGGTCCTGCCCGCCCGCGGTCGGGGTGATGAACCCGTACCCCTTCTCCGCGTTGAACCACTTGACGGTGCCCTGGGCCATGTACCTCTCCTCGTGCTCCTCGGCCGCAGGGCAGGCACCCCGCGGTGAACGGGAGCCTAGTAGCGGCGATCGCGGCAAGGGAAGCACCGATGTCCGGAATGTCGGCATCCGAGATGCCGACGTCCCGGCGGTGCGTCGGACGTCAGCCCACCGGCGACTTGAGGACCACCCAGACGGCCTGCTCGCTGGCCGTCACGTCGTCGGACTGCTGCACGTTGGCCGGGTCGACGCCGAGCGACTCGGCGATGGCGCTGGCGGTGTCCGCGCGGTCCGCGCCGTACAGCACGGTCGTGTCCTGGTAGGAGCTCTTCATCTCGTCCGGCGCGTCCTCGGCGGCCACGTCGGTGAACCCCTCGGCCGCCAGCGCGCTCTGCCCCGCGGCGGCCTGACCGGTCGCGCTGCCCTCCGTGATGGCGTTGTAGACCATGACGGACGCCTCGAGGTTCGCGGCCGCCGGGTCGCCGGGCAGCTCGGTGGCCGCGTCCGACTCGCCGTCCGTCGGCTCCTCCGAGGCGTCGTCGCCCTCCTCGCCGTCGGCCGGGGTCTCCTCGTCGTCCGCGGGGGGCTCCTCCGAGGCGGCGGCGTCCGGCTCGTCGGCGCCCGCGCCGGCGGACTGCTCGGCCGCGGGAGGCGTGGCCGGCTCGCCGTCGTCGGACAGGAAGGAGACGATGCCGACCGCGAGGCCGCCGCACACGACGACGATCAGCAGGAACGGCCACACCGAGCTCCACCCGCTGCGCGGCTCACGATGCACACCGACCGGCGTGCCCTCGGGCCCGCGGACGTCGAACTCGTCGGGCGGGTAGGGGTAATGGCTCTTGCTCACGGCGGACAGGGTAGCCGTTCCAGGTGTCCGCCCGTCCAGGCCGCTCTCAGCAAGCCTCTGGCCTGCCGGTCCGCCCAGGTCACGGGCGCGTCGTCAGCCCTGGCCGTCGGAGAGGCGCCGCGCGGACCGGGCCCGCTGGCGCGTGGACCGCATCCGCCGCAGCCGCTTGACGAGCATCGGGTCGTGCTCGAGCGCCGCCGGCGAGTCGATGAGGGCGTTCAGCACCTGGTAGTAGCGCGTCGCGGACAGCCCGAACAGCTCGCGCACCGCCTGCTCCTTCGCCCCGGCGTACTTCCACCACTGCCGCTCGAAGGCCAGGATCTCGCGGTCGCGGTCGGAGAGGTCGCCGTCCGCCGGCGCCGCGGACGACGCGGTGGACGACTCGGTCGCCGTCGTGCCCGACGCCTCCGGGTCAGGCTGGACCTCCTGGACCAGGATCTCGCTCATGGCGTCCCAGTATGGCGCGTCCGCGCGCCCGTCCCGACGACGTCGCCCCGCGCGCCGCGATCCCGCGAGCTGTCAGGGCAACACGCAGGTTCTCGTGCCCCTGGCCCTGACAACTCGCGGGCGACCTGGACGTGTCAGGGCCAGGGCCATCGCAACGTGCCCCTGGCCCTGACAACTCGCGGGGCGGGTGCGCTAGCGTCGCGGCGTGGACACCCCGACGACGAGCAGCCCTGCCACGACGACCACCCGGCCGCCCCTCGACCAGGTCATGGCGCCGGACTGGGCGGCCGCGCTCGCCGACGTCGAGCCGCAGATCCACGCGATGGGCGACTTCCTGCGCGCCGAGGTCGCCGCCGGCCGCACCTACCTGCCGGAGGGCCCGAACATCTTCGCGGCGTTCTCCCGGCCGCTCGCCGACGTGCGCGTGCTCGTCGTCGGGCAGGACCCGTACCCCACGCCCGGGCACCCCATGGGGCTGTCGTTCTCCGTGCAGCCGCACGTGCGGCCCGTCCCCAAGTCGCTCGTGAACATCTACACCGAGCTCGCGGACGACGTCGGCGTCCCCACCCCGTCCAACGGCGACCTGCGCCCCTGGGCCGACCAGGGCGTCATGCTGCTCAACCGCGTGCTCACCGTGCGGCCGGGCACCCCGGCGTCGCACCGCGGCAAGGGGTGGGAGCAGGTCACCGAGGCGGCGATCAAGGCGCTCGTGGCGCGCGGCGGCCCGCTCGTCGCGATCCTGTGGGGGCGCGACGCCGCCTCGCTCAAGCCGTGGCTGGGCGACGTCCCCACCGTCGAGAGCGCGCACCCCAGCCCGCTGTCCGCGTACCGCGGCTTCTTCGGCTCGCGCCCGTTCTCGCGCGTCAACGCGCTGCTCGAGGCACAGGGCGGGATGCCGGTGGACTGGCGCCTCGTCTAGACGGTGTCGCCCCGGGCGCACTCCCTCCGCGCGAGGAGCACAATGGCGGGCGTGACCACGCAGGCCCCCACCCCGACCCCTGACGGCACGACCCCCGGCGCCGCCCCCACCCCCGCACCCCCGTGGGCGCGCTACGTCGCGATCGGCGACTCGTTCACCGAGGGCCTGTGGGACCCGTACCCGTACGACGACGGCACCCCGGCCCCGGCAGGCACGGAGTCGGACGCGAAGCAGCGCGGCTGGGCCGACCGGCTCGCGGGCGCGCTGTCGGAACGCCGCACCGCCGCCGGCGCACCCGGCCTGGAGTACGCGAACCTCGCGATCCGCGGCCGGCTGCTGCGCCACATCCTCGCCGAGCAGCTCGACGTCGCGCTGGCGATGCAGCCGGACCTGGTGTCGTTCGTCGGCGGCGGCAACGACATCCTGCGCCCCCAGGCCGACGTCGACGTCCTGTCGGCGCAGCTCGAGGAGGGCGTCGCGAAGCTGAGGGGCGCGGGCGTGGACGTGCTGCTCGGCACCGGGTTCAAGGCGGGCAACGGGCTGAGCTGGACCCGCGGTCGCGTGGGCCAGTACAACGCGAACATCTGGTCCATCGCGCAGAAGCACGGAGCGCACGTGCTGGACCTGTGGGGCCTCGACCCCCTGTTCGACCTGCGCATGTGGGCCGACGACCGCATCCACCTCACCCCCGAGGGGCACCGCCGCGTCGCCGACGCCGCGCTCGTCGGCCTGGGCCAGGCGCCCGACGACCCCGACTACGCCGTCGCGCTCGACCCGCTGCCGCCGCAGGCGTTCGTCGAGCGGGCCCGCGCCAACGCGCAGTGGGCGCGCACGCACGTCGTGCCCTGGGTGCAGCGCCGGATCAAGCACACGTCCAGCGGCGACGGCCGCGCGCCGAAGTGGGGCGAGCCCGCCGCCTGGCCCCCGGCGGACGGGGCGCGGTAGCCGCACCGGGCGAGCCGGGGACGACGACGGGGCGGACCGTGGC
>NZ_JBHVBO010000142.1:0-11576 GCF_042668085.1 Isoptericola sp. NPDC057391
CGGGCGCCGCCCGCTCGGCAAGTCCCTCCTCGCGCGGGTGCGGCCGTGGATGCTGCTGACGCCCGCGCTGCTCGTGCTGGCGGTGCTGCTCCTGTGGCCGCTGGTGCGGGTGGGGCTGTTCTCCCTGCAGGACTACGGGCTGCGCGAGATCGTCTCCGGCGAGCCCAACTGGATCGGCCTCGGCAACTACGTCGAGGTGTTCACCTCGGAGCAGCTGTGGGCCGTGGTGCTGCCCAACACCGTGGTCTTCGCCGTGCTGTCGGTGGCGTTCACGGTGATCTTCGGCACCGCCGTGGCCGTGCTGCTCGCCTCCCTCGGCCGCGTCTGGCGCACCGTCGTGTCCAGCGCGATCATGGCGGCCTGGGCGATGCCTGCCGTCACCGGCACGTACGTGTGGGTCTGGATCTTCGACGCGGACCGCGGCGTGTTCAACCACGTGCTGCAGTCCCTCGGGCTGCAGGACGCGCCCGTCAACTGGTTCACCGACCGCTGGTCGTTCTACGCGATCGTGCTGCTCAACGTGGTGCACCACGGCTTCCCGTTCGTCGCCATCACGGTGCTCGCCGGGCTGCTCGGCGTGCCGAAGGAGCTGCTGGAGGCCGCGGAGATCGACGGCGCCGGCGCCTGGCGACGGTTCTTCTCGGTGATCGTGCCGCAGCTCAAGCAGATCTTCGCCGTCGTGATCATCCTGTCGACGATCTGGGACTTCAAGGTCTTCGCGCAGGTCTACCTCATGCCCGGCGGCGCCGGCAGCAACCGCGAGGTGCTCAACCTCGGCGTGTGGTCGTACACCGAGTCGTTCGGGCAGAACCGGTACGGCTTCGGCTCCGCGATCGCGGTGCTGCTGACGCTGCTGCTGCTCGGCATCACCGTCGCGTACGTGCGCACGATCCTGAAGGAGGAGGAGCTGTGAGCCGCCCCCGGACCGCGACCCAGGTGGGCAAGGGGGTCGCCGTCGCGCTGCTCCTGGCGTTCACCCTGTTCCCGGCCTACTGGATGCTCGTCAGCGCGTTCGACGGCCAGGCGGGGCGCGGGTCGTCCTTCGTGCCCGCCGACCCGACGCTGGACCACTTCGAGTTCGTGCTCACCGACGGCGGCTTCGACGTCTTCCTGCGCAACTCGCTGCTCGTGGCGCTCGGCACGGTGCTCATCTCGTCGCTGCTCGCCCTGCTCGCGTCGGTGGCGGTGGCGCGCTTCCGCTTCAAGCTCCGCACGCAGGTGCTCATGCTCGTCCTGATCGTGCAGATGGTGCCGCTCGAGGCGCTCGTCATCCCGCTGTTCGTGCAGGTGCGCAACCTCGAGCTGCTCGGCACGCTGACGGGCCTGGTCGTGGTGTACGTGGCGCTCGCGCTGCCCTTCGGCATCTGGATGCTGCGCGGCTTCGTCGCCGCCGTGCCGGTGGAGCTGGAGGAGGCCGCCTACCTCGACGGGGCCACCTGGGGCCGGATGTTCCGCTCCATCCTGCTGCCGCTGGTCGCGCCCGGGCTCGTGGCCACGAGCATCTTCAGCTTCATCACGGCGTGGAACGAGTTCGTCTTCGCGATGACGCTGCTCGGCGGCGAGACGCAGAACTACACGGTCGCCATCGGCCTGCGCTCGTTCTTCGGCCAGCACTCCAACGACTGGGGCGCGATCATGGCCGCCTCGACCATCATCACCGTGCCCGTGATGGTCTTCTTCATCCTCGTGCAGCGCCGGCTCGCGTCGGGGCTGACCTCCGGGGCGGTGAAGGGGTGAACGCCGTCCGGCAGGCCGTGCACGGGGTGCTGCTGCCCGGCTTCACCGGCACCACGCCGCCGGACTGGCTGCTCGACGCCGCGCGCGACGGGCTCGCGGGGGTCGTGCTGTTCGCCCACAACACGCCGGACCTGGCGACGACGGCCGCCCTCGCCGCGCGCCTGCACGACGCCGCGCCCGACCTGATCGTCGCGACCGACGAGGAGGGCGGCGACGTGTCGCGGCTCGAGGCCGCGACCGGCTCGTCGCTGCCCGGCGCCGCGGCGCTCGGCGCGGTGGACGACGCCCGGCTCACGGGGGCCGCGGGCGAGGCGCTGGGCCGCCTGCTCGCGGCCGCGGGCGTGGACCTCGACCTGGCGCCGGTGCTCGACGTCGACACGCCCGGCAACCCCGTCATCGGGGTGCGGGCCTTCGGCACCGACCCGGAGGCGGTCGCGCGGCACGGCGTCGCGTTCGCCCGCGGCCTGCAGCGCGGCGGCGTCGGCACGTGCGCCAAGCACTTCCCCGGCCACGGGTCCACCACCGTCGACTCGCACCTCGCGCTGCCCGTCGTCGACGCCGACCTGGAGACCCTGCGCGGTCGTGACCTCGTGCCGTTCGCGGCGGCCGTCGCCGAGGGGGCCGCGGACGCCCTCATGACGGCGCACGTCGTGGTGCCCGCGCTCGGGCCCGCGCCGGCGTCCCTCGAGCCCGCCGTCGCGGCGCTGGCCCGGGAGCTCGGCCACGCCGGCCCGATCGTCACCGACGCCCTCGACATGCGCGCCGTCTCCGACGGCGCGGACGTCGGCGAGGCCGCGGTGCGCGCCATCGAGGGCGGCGCGGACCTGCTGTGCCTGGGCACGACGACGGGCCGGGACGACGCGGCGTTGTTCGGGTCCGCGGTCGAGGCCCTCGTGGCCGCCGTCGACTCCGGGCGAGTGGCCCTGGACCTGCTCGTGGCCTCGCGCCGCCGCACGGACGTCCTGGTGCGGCGGCTGCGTTCGCGGCGGGCGTCCGCCGCGCCGGTCCCGGCCGAGGAGGCGCGCACCGCGCTCGCGGCCGTGGGCGCCGAGGTGGCGCGCCGCGCCGTGCGTGCCGTCGGCCCGTCGCCCGCGCTCGCGGGCCCGCCCGACGTCGTCGACCTGCGCCTGCGGCTCGACCACGCCGCCGGGCGCACCGCGCAGCACGTGCAGCGCGCCGTCGCCGACCGCTGGCCCGGCGCCGTCGTGCACCCGGCCCTGGACGACGACGGCGTCGAGGCGCTGCGGCGCGCCGGCACCGCACGGCCGCTGGTCGTCGTCACGCGCGAGCCGGCCCCCGGCGCCGCGGAGCACGCACGGCTGGCGCAGCTGCAGCGGGCACGGCCGGACCTCGTCGTCGTGCACACGGGTGCCCCGGACGCGGGGGAGCGGTGGCTCGCCGCGCTCCCCGGCGGGCTGCCCGCGACGGTGCTCGCCTGCGGCACGGGGCGGGCCAACGCGGAGGCGGCGGTCGCGCTCCTCGCGGGAGACCTCGAGCCCGAACCCACGGAGGCGCGATGATCGTCATCGGCATCTCGTCCGGCACCAGCGTCGACGCGATCGACGCGGCGGCCGCGGACCTCGACCTGCGCCGCGACGGCACCCTGTCCATGCGGCCCCTGGGCCACGCCGAGTACGCGTGGCCCGAGCACCTGCGCCGGCGCATCCTCGCGGCGCTGCCGCCCGCCACCGCGGACCTGGGCGAGGTCTGCCAGCTCGACACGCTCGTCGGGCAGGAGCTCGGCGCCGCCGCCCGGCGCGCCGTCGACGACCTCGCGGGCGGCGACGCGGACCTCGTGGCGTCGCACGGGCAGACCCTGCACCACTGGGTGGTGGCGGGCCGCGCGCGGGGCACGCTGCAGCTCGGCAACCCGGCCTGGATCGCCGAGAAGACGAGGCGGCCGGTGGTCAACGACTTCCGGGTCGCGGACGTGGCCGCCGGCGGGCAGGGCGCGCCGCTGGTGAGCGTGCTCGACGCGCTGTGGCTCGGGCACGGCGGGCCCGCGAGCACGACGTACACCGCGGCCCTCAACGTGGGGGGCATCGCCAACGTGACCGTGGTCGGCGCGCACGACGAGCCCGTGCTCGGCTGGGACACCGGGCCCGGCAACTGCCTGCTCGACGCCGCCGTGCAGCGGCTCACCGGGCAGCCGTTCGACCGCGACGGGGAGCTCGCCGCCCGCGGCGTCGTCGACCCCGAGGCGCTGGACGCGCTGCTCGACGAGCCCTACTACGGTCTGCCCGTGCCGAGGTCCACCGGCCGCGAGCTGTACGACGGCGAGTACGTGACGACGCGCCTCGCCGCCGCGGGCGTGCGGGCCGACCGGCTCAGCACCGCCGACCTCGTCGCCACGCTCACCGAGCTCACCGCGACCACCGTGGCGCGGTCGCTCGCCGACCACGCGCCGGGCGGGGGCGTCGAGCGGGTCGTGATCTCCGGTGGAGGGGCCCGCAACCCGGTGCTCCGCGACCGGCTGCGCGCGCTGCTCCCGGCCGGCACCACCCTGGTGACCGCGGACGACCTCGGCCTGCCCGCGGACGGCAAGGAGGCCTACCTCTTCGCGCTGCTCGGCTTCCTCGGCGTGCACGGGGTGCCGGGCACCGCGCCCGGCCCGCACCGGCGCCAGGCCACCGGCGCCCGGCGACCGGTGGTGCTGGGGTCGCTCACCCCGCCGACGCCGCTGCCGCTGGAGGCCGTCCGCGTCCCCGTGCGGCGCCTCGCGCTCACCACCGCACCGAGCCAGGTCGCGCCCCACGACCTCGCGAGCCTCCCGACCACTGCGCGCGACCTGACGAGAGGAAGCACCCGATGAGCGGAGCGACCGTGCCCGACCCCGCCGTGCCTGCGGACGCCGGCCCCCCGGACGACGTGCTCGACGTCGCGCGCCTCGTCTCGCCGACGGAGGAGCGCAACCCGCGCACCACCGACATCGACCTGCTCCCGCCCGCCGACGTGGTGCGCCTCATCCTCGACGAGGACGCCGGCGTCGCCAGCGTGGTGCGCGCCGAGCGGTTCCGCATCACGCAGGCCGTGGAGCTGGCGGTCGAGGCGATCCGCGCCGGTGGGCGCGTGCACTACGCGGGCGCGGGCACGTCGGGACGGCTCGGCGTGCTGGACGCCGTCGAGCTGCTGCCGACGTACGGCGTCGGCCCCGAGTGGTTCGACGCGCACCTCGCCGGCGGTCACGACGCGATGACCGTCTCGGTGGAGGGCGCGGAGGACGACGCCGATGCCGGTCGGCGCGACCTGGACCACGTCGGCCCGCACGACCTCGTGGTCGGGCTGGCGGCCAGCGGCCGCACCCCCTACGTCGGCGGCGCGCTCGACCTGGCCCGCGAGCGCGGGGCGCGCACCGCGCTGGTCAGCGCCAACCCGGCCGCGCCGCTCGCCGACCGGGCCGACGTCGCGATCCTGCTCGACACGGGTCCCGAGGCCGTGACCGGCTCGACCCGGATGAAGGCCGCCACCGCGCAGAAGATCGTGCTCAACACGTTCTCGACCGCGACGATGATCCAGCTCGGCAAGACGTACTCGAACCTCATGGTCGACGTCCGCGCCTCCAACGCCAAGCTCCGCGCCCGGCTCGTGCGCCTGCTGAGCCAGGCGACCGGCCTCGCGCCGGAGGTCTGCGCGCCCGTGCTCGCCGAGGCCGGCGGGGAGGTCCAGGTCGCGCTGGTCATGCTGCTCGCGGGGGTGGACGCCGCGGCGGCGCGAGGCGCCCTCGACGGCGGAGACGGCGTGCGCGGCGCCCTCGGCCGCCTGGGGGCCGCCCCGCCGCGGTAGTACCGGCCCTGCCGAGGTGCTACCTCGGCAGAACTCGTCCTACCTCGGCATGACTGGTACTACGTCGCGGGGGTGGGGCGGGCGCCGAAGACGGCGGTGCCGACGCGGACGACGGTGGCACCCTCGGCGACGGCGAGCTCGAGGTCGGCCGTCATGCCCATGGAGAGCTCACGGGCGCCGGCGGTGCCCGGGGCACCGCTCGCGAGCACCGCGTCGCGGACCGCTCGCAGGCGGGCGAACCCGGCGCGCACGTGCGCCTCGTCGCGATGGTCACCCAGGGGTGCGCCGATCGTCATGAACCCCGTGAGACGCAGGCCGGGCAGGGCGGCGACGTCGGCGGCGAGCGCCGCCGCGTCGTCGGGCGCGACGCCGGACTTGCTCTCCTCGCCGGAGACGTTGACCTGCACGAGGACGTCCAGGGTGCGGCCGTCGCGCTCGCAGCGGGTCGACAGGGCGCGGGCGAGCGCGGGGGAGTCCACGGAGTCGACGGCGGTGGCGGCGCCGAGCACCTGGTTGACCTTGTTCTTCTGCAGGTGGCCGATGAGGTGGGCCTCGACCCGGCCCGCGGCGACGAGGTCCGCCAGGGCGGGCGCCTTCGCGACGAGCTCCTGGACGCGGTTCTCGCCCACCAGCACCGGCCGGTCGTCGCCCGCCGCGGCGGCGAGGTCGAGCGCCGCCCGCACGCCGGCGAGCACGGTCTCGGCGTCCTGGGTCTTGGTGGCCAGCAGGACGCGGACCTCGCGCGGGTCGCGGCCGACGGCGCGCGCCGCGTCGGCGACGCGGTCGTGGACGGCGGCCAGGCGTGCGGGGATCCCGGCAGGGGCGGTGGGCATGGCGCCAGTCTACGAACGCCGCCGCCGCCGCCGGCGCCGGGACGTGACCGACGTCGCACCGGTCCAGGGTCGCGTCAGGGGGATCCCGGGTGGTGCCATGCTCGCGCCGCACGCGAGGATGGTCGGGTGAAGGCCCTGCTCAACATCATCTGGCTCGTCTTCGGCGGCTTCTGGCTCGCGCTCGGCTACGCCGCGGCGGGCATCCTGTGCTGCATCACGGTCGTGGCGATCCCGTGGGGCATCGCGTCGTTCCGCATCGCCGGGTACGCGCTGTGGCCGTTCGGCCGCACGGTGGTGGACAAGCCGGGCGCCGGCGGCTGGTCGGTGCTGGGCAACGTCATCTGGATCATCTTCGCCGGCATCTGGCTGACCATCGGGCACATCACGACGGCGTTCGCGCAGGCGATCACGATCATCGGCATCCCGCTGGCGATCGCGAACATCAAGATGATCCCGGTCTCGCTGCTGCCGCTCGGCAAGGACATCGTGCCCAGCGACGCCCGGTACCCGACGTACCAGCACTGACCCGCCGGTCACCCCTCACGGGCGGCCGATCGGCGCCGTCGTCCCGCCCGTGAGGCGCAGCAGGTCGTCGGGCGCGAGGGAGACGTCGAGCCCCCGCCGCCCGCCGGAGACGTAGACGACGTCGAAGCCCACCGCGGACCCGTCGAGCACGGTCGGGTGCCGCTGCTTCTGCCCGAGCGGCGAGATGCCGCCCAGCACGTAGCCGGTGGCGCGCTGCGCCGCGGCGGGGTCCGCCATCACCGCCCGCTTGCCGCCGACGGCGCGGGCCAGCGCCTTGAGGTCGAGGCTGCCGTCCACCGGCACGATGCCGACGACGAGCGACCCGTCGACGTCGGCGAGGAGCGTCTTGAAGACCTGCGCCGGGTCGACGCCCAGCGCCTCGGCCGCCTCCTCGCCGTAGCTGAGCCCGGAGGCCGGGTCGTGGTCGTAGGTGTGCAGGCCGTAGGCGACCCCGGCCCGGTCGAGCGCGACGACCGCGGGCGTCCCGTGCGAGGCGTGCGTCTTCTTCTTCGACACGCCGCCGATTGTGCCTGAGTAAGGTGGTGCGGTGCTCCTCCTTCTCGTCCTCGCGATCCTGGTAGGAGGGGCCCTCCAACGGGTCACGGGCATGGGCTTCGGCCTGGTCGCGGGCCCGTTCATCGTGCTCCTGGTCGGCCCGCTCGAGGGCGTGCTGTTCGTCAACCTGGCCGGCTCGATCGCGTCCGCCCTCATCCTGTGGCGGGTCGCGCGGGACGTGGACTGGCGGCGCTACACCTGGCTGGCCGTGACGTCGGTGGTCGTCATGGTCCCCGCGGCCCTGCTGCTGCGCGACGCGAGCACGGCGGCGCTGGAGATCACGGTGGGCGCCCTGGTGGTCGTCGCGATGACGCTCGCCGTCGTCACGACCCGGCTGCGCCGCGGCGGCCGGCACCCGGTCCGGCCCGAGTCGCGCACCCCGTTGGTCGTCACCGGCGTCGCGAGCGGCGTCGGGAGCGTGGCCGCGGGCATCGGC
Source organism: Isoptericola sp. NPDC057391 (assembly GCF_042668085.1). Taxonomy (NCBI): domain Bacteria; kingdom Bacillati; phylum Actinomycetota; class Actinomycetes; order Micrococcales; family Promicromonosporaceae; genus Isoptericola; species Isoptericola sp. NPDC057391. The sequence continues at coordinate 7,870 of NZ_JBHVBO010000142.1, forward strand.
GGCCCGCCGGTGGCGATCTACTCCGTGCTCAGCGGCTGGGACCCGCGCGGGTTCGCCGCCACGGCGCAGCCCTTCTTCGCGACCAACGCGCTCGCCGCGCTGATCGCGAAGCTCACGCTCACCGACGCGTCCTTCCCGCCGTTCGCCGCCTGGCAGTGGCTCGTCGTCCTGGCCGCGATCGTCGCGGGGCTCGTCGTCGGCGACTGGCTCACCCCGCGCGTCCCCGCGGTGGCCGTCCGGCGCGGGCTGATCGTGCTCGCCTACGCCGGCGGCGCCGCGACCCTGGTGCAGGGCGTGCTGCACCTCGGGTGAGCGCACCCGGGCACGCTCAGGGACGCGCGGCGCCCCCGGTGTCGCCCCGCGGCACGTCCGGCGGGCCGTCGGCGCGGTGCGCGGGCGACTGGCCGTGAACGTCCTGGTCGGGGTCCAGCTCGTCGGCGCGGCGCAGGCGCTCGTCGACGTCGGCCCGGCGCTCGTCGAGGGTCGCGTCCCGGCTCCGGGCCTCCTCCTGCAGGCGTGCGGCCTCGGCGGCCTTCCGGTCCGCCTCCGCCTGCGACATGCGCGCCTCGGCGTCGAGCTTCGCCGTCGCGGCCTCGCGCTCCTGCACGGCGATCCGGTCGTGCTCCGCCTGCCGGCGCAGCTCGGCGGCCTCGTCGCGCCGTTCCTCGCGGCGGCGCGCCTCGGCGGCCCGCGACCGGCGGGCGAGGGCCACGGCGACCAGCACGAGCAGCAGCACGACGACGACGGCGACGACGATCCAGACGATGGTCGTGGTGTCCATGGCGGACTCCTGACGTCGGGGGAGCCGGGGTCGGCGCCCTGCCTCGATCACAGGGCGAGGCCCGGTTGCTTGCAACCCGCGGACGCCGGCGCTCAGATCCGGCCGACGTCCACCACGGTGAGCGCCACGCCGCCGGCCTCGTCGCTCGCGGCCAGGTCGACGACGGCGGTGATCGCCCAGTCGTGGTCGCCGTCGGCGTCGTCGAGCACCTGCCGCACCCACCACGTGCCCGCGGGCACCTCGGCGACCTCGACGCCGTCGCGCGTGGTCGTCGTCGCGCCGCCGGGCAGCTCGGCGCCCGGCTCGAGGATCGTCAGCAGGCCGGCCGCGCGGGCGGCCGGGCCGATGCCGACCGCGTCGTCGCCCTGCGCCTCGAACAGCGGGTCGAGCGCGGCGGCCCAGGCGTCGCCGTCCCAGCCGTGGACGCCGTCGAGCGCCCCGAGGGCGTCGTAGTCCTCGCGGGCGGCGAGCTCGACGCGCCGGAACGTCGCGTTGCGGACGAGGCGGCGGAACGCGCGCGGGTTCCCGGTCACGGGGCGCGCGGGCGCCTCCGCGCCGGCCTCGGCGAGCTCGCCCTCGACGACGAGGTCGGCGTCGTCGTCGACCGGGTTCTGCAGCCGCTCCCACTCGTCGAGCAGCGACGAGTCGACGCCGCGCACCAGCTCGCCGAGCCACTCGACGACCTCCTGCACCTCCTCGGTGCGGTGCTCCTCCGGCACCACCTGGCGCAGCGCGCGGTAGGCGTCGGCGAGGTAGCGCAGCACCACGCCCTCCGTGCGCTCCAGCCCGTACAGGCTGACGAGCTCGGAGAACGTCATGGCCTGCTCGAGCATGTCCCGCACGACGGACTTGGGCGCGAGCTCGGCGCCCGCCACCCACGGGTTGGACCGCTTGTAGGTGGCGAACGCGGGCTCGAGGAGGTCGACGAGCGGCCGCGGCCACGTGACCTCCTCGAGCGCCTCCATGCGCTCCTCGTACTCCAAGCCCTCGGCCTTCATCGCCGCGACGGCCTCGCCCTTCGCCTTGGACTGCTGGGCGTAGAGGATCTGCCGCGGGTCGTCGAGGGTCGCCTCGATGACGGAGACGACGTCGAGCACGTGGGACGGGCTCTCGACGTCGAGGAGGTCCATGGCGGCCAGCGCGAACGGGGACAGCGGCGCGTTGAGCGCGAAGTCGCGCGGCAGGTCGACGACGAGCCGCACGCTGGGCCGGTACCCGGCCGGGCGCGACGGGTCGGGCACGCGGACCTTCTCCACTACGCCCGCGACCCGCAGCGAGCGGTAGATGCGGAACGTCTGGCGCACGTGCTTGGCCTGCTGCGCCTCGGTGTCGTGGTTGGCGGTGAGCAGGTGCCGCATGGCCTCGACGGGGTCGCCGTCCGCGCCGGTCGATCCCCGGGCCAGCACGTTGAGCACCATCGCGTGGTTGACGTGGAACTGGCTGGTCAGGGGCTCGGGGTCGGCGTCGCGCAGCCGCTCGAACGTGGAGTCCGTCCAGTTCACCGCGCCGGCGGGCGCCTTCTTGCGCACGACCTTCTTGAGCTTCTTGGGGTCGTCGCCGGCCTTGGCGAGCTGCTTGCGGTTCTCGATCACGTGGTCGGGTGCCATGACGAGCACCTCGCCCACGGTGTCGAAGCCGGCCCGCCCGGCCCGGCCGGCGATCTGGTGGAACTCGCGCGCCGTGAGATGACGCATGCGCTCGCCGTCGTACTTCACCAGCGACGTCATGAGCACGGTGCGGATGGGCACGTTGATGCCGACGCCGAGGGTGTCGGTGCCGCACACCACCTTGAGCAGCCCGCGCTGCGTGAGCCGCTCCACGAGGCGGCGGTACTTCGGCAGCATCCCCGCGTGGTGCACGCCGATGCCCGCCCGCAGGAACTTGCTCAACGTCTTGCCGAAGCCCGTGCCGAACCGGAACGCGCCGATCTCGGCGTCGATCGCGGCCTTCTCGTCCTTGGAGGCCAGGCTCGTGGACAGCAGCGCCTGCGCGCGCTCGACGGCGTCCTTCTGCGTGAAGTGCACGACGTACACCGGGGCGCGGTGCGTCGTGACCAGCTCGGCGATGACGTCCGTCAGCGGCTCGACGACGTAGGAGAACGTCAGCGGCACCGGCCGCTCGGCGCCCGCGACCTCCGCGACGGCGCGGCCGCTGCGCTCCTCGAGGTCCTCCCGCAGCCGGGTGGTGTCGCCGAGGGTCGCCGACATCAGCAGGAACTGCGTGCGCGGCAGCTCCAGCAGCGGCACCTGCCACGCCCAGCCGCGCTGCCGGTCGCCGTAGAAGTGGAACTCGTCCATGACGACCTGGGCGATCGCGTCGTCGCCGGACGTGCCGTCCGCGCCCACGCCGTCGTCGTCGGCCCCGCGCCGCAGCGCCAGGTTCGCGAGGATCTCCGCGGTGCAGCAGATGATCGGGGCGTCGGCGTTGACCGCGGAGTCGCCGGTCATCATGCCCACGTTGCGCGACCCGAAGGCGGCCACGAGGTCGAAGAACTTCTCGCTCACCAGCGCCTTGAGCGGCGCCGTGTAGAACGTGCGCCCGCCGCGGCCCGACCGGCGGTTCGCGAGCGCCGCGAACTGCGCGCCCATCGCGACCATCGACTTGCCCGACCCCGTGGGCGTGGCCAGCACCACGTGCGAGCCCGTCATGAGCTCGAGCAGCGCCTCCTCCTGGTGCGGGTACAGGGGGCGGCCGGTGCCGGTGGCCCACTCGCCGAACCCCTCGAAGAGGCCGTCGGGGTCCGGTGCGCCGCCCGTGGGGGCGGGCAGGTACGGCAGCAGCGTGCCGGCGGGGCGGGGGGCGGGGGCGGTCTCGGTGGTGGTGCCGGTCGGGGAAGTCATGGTCGGACCATTCTTCCAGGCCTGCGCCGAAAGCAACGAGCGTGCTGACTTGATCCTCATTCCGCCCGAATGAGGATCAAGTCAGC
>NZ_JBHVBO010000143.1:0-11576 GCF_042668085.1 Isoptericola sp. NPDC057391
GGGCCGCGCGACGCCTCGGGCTGGCGCGGCCGGTGCTGTGGGTCAACGACCCGTACGGCGCCACGCTGGCGCGCGTCAGCGGCTGGCCCACCCTTTACGACGTCACCGACGACTGGACGGCGGCCACGCGCGGCCCGGCCGAGTCCCGCCGCGTCGCCGAGTCGGACCGGTACCTGGTGGAGCACGCCGCCGCCGTCACCGTCTGCTCGCCCACGCTGGCGGCCCGCAAGGCCGACGCCCGCTCGGTCGTGCTGGTCACCAACGGCGTCGACGTCGAGCGGTACCGGCGCCCCGCGCCCCGCCCGGCCGACCTCCCGCCCGGCGCGACCGCCGTCTACGTCGGCACGCTGCACGCCGACCGGCTCGACGTCGGGCTGTGCGAGGACACGGCCCGCGCCCTCGACGGCGGGGGCTCCCTGGTGCTCGTCGGCCCGGTCGCGCTGGACCGGCCCGACGTCGACCGGCTGCGCCGGGCGGGCGTGGTCGTGCTCGGCGCCCGCCCGTTCGAGGAGGTGCCGGGGTACCTCCAGCACGCCGACGCGCTCGTCGTGCCGCACGTCGTCGACGACTTCACGGACAGCCTCGACCCGCTCAAGCTCTACGAGTACCGGGCCGTGGGGCGCCCCGTCGTCTCCACGCCCGTGGCCGGCTTCCGCGACACCGCCGACCCCCGCGTCGCCGTCGCCCCGCCGGAGGATTTCGCCGCCGCCGTCCGCGACGCGCTGGCCGGGCCGGCGCACGGGACGGCCGTGGGCCTCGACCCCGACACCGAGACCGACACCGAGCCGATCCCCACCTGGGTGCGCCAGGTGGCCCTCATGTCCGACGTCGTCGAGGCCGTCCGGCGACCCGCTCCCACACCTCGGTGACGGCCCGCGCGGTCGCGCGGGCGGGGAACCGCCGGGTCGCGTCGTCGTACGCCGCGCGGGCGCGGCGCTCGGCGGCGCCCGGGTCGTCCAGCACGGCGAGGAGCCCCGCCGCGAGCGCGTCCGCGTCGCCCGGCGGGACGAGCAGGCCCAGGTCCCGGCCGGGCGGCCGGACGATCTCCGGGACGCCGCCGGCGTCCGTCGCGACGACGGGGACGCCCCGCACCATCGCCTCGACCACCACCTGCCCGAACGGCTCCGGCACGGGCGAGGCGTGCACGCAGACCGACAGCCGGTCGAGCTCGGCGGCCGGGTCGTCGCTGAACCCGACCACGTCCACGGCACCCTGCAGGCCGAGCCGGCCGATCTCGGCGTCGACCGCGTCCGCGTAGGTGTCGGCCCCGAACAGCGCTCCCCCGACCAGGCGGAACCGCACGTCGGGGCGGCGGTCGAGGACCGTCCGCGCGGCCCGCACGAGCTCCAGCTGGCCCTTGGTCGGGCTCAACCGGCCGACCAGGCCGACCACAGGGCGCGCCGGCGGCACGCGGGCGTCGAAGGCCGGCACCGCCTGGTCCGGGGCGTACCCCGGGTGGACCACGGTGAGGTCGCGCACCCCCGGGAGCGTCCGCGCGGTCGCGTGCGAGTTCGCGACGACCGCGCGCGGCCCCCGGCGGGCCAGCCCGCGCAGGAGCCGGACCGCCGCCGCCGGGAGGTAGTCGGCGGCGATCCGGTCATGGACGTGCCACACCACCGGCACCCGGCACCACCGGGCCGCGAGGAGCCCCACGACGTCGGCGCGCAGCGAGTTGGTGTGCACCACGTCGGCGTCCGCGCGCCGGAGCACGGCGGCCACCCGGACCACCAGCCGGGCGGTCTCCCCCACCGCGAGCACCGCGCGCCAGGAGCCCGCGAGCGCGTGCCGGTCCATGCCTCGCGTCCGCGCCCCGGCCCGCACCACCGCCGTCCGCACGCCCGCCGCCCGGAGCCGGTCCACGAGCGGGCCGTCGTCCAGCACGACCGCCCGGAGCTCGACGCGCCGGGGGTCGAGCTCCGCCGCGAGACGCAGCAGCGCCAGCTCCCCGCCGCCGAGCGCCGCGGTGTGGTCGACGACGACGACGCGCAGGGGGCCCTCCCCCCGCGCCCGGCGGCGCGTCACGACCGGCGCGCGGTGCGCAGCAGCCGGCCGATCGACGGCGCGACCTGCGCGGGGGTCGGCGCCCCGGCCTCCGGGTCCGCCGCCGCGGGCGGCTCCTCGGGCACCCGGACCCCCGTGGGCGGGAACGTCGGCGGGTCGTCCGGCCGGTCGGTCGGCCGGTCGGACGGCCGGTCGGTCGGCAGGTCGGCCGGCGTCGACGGCGCCGTGACGGGCGCCGGGGCGACGTCCTCCGTGGCCGGGGGCTCGCCGTAGGTCGAGGCGTAGACCATCCGGCTGTCGCCCTTCACGCCGGCGAGCGCGACGCCGGTGAGGGGCACGTCGTTGATCCGCATCCGCTCGGCCGCCTCGACCAGCACGCTCCGGACGGTCCGGCCCGCGGTCGCGACCAGGACGACGCAGTCCGCGAACGCGCAGAGGATCGTGGCGTCGGCGGCGGCGAGCACGGGCGGCGCGTCGATGACGAGCACCTCGCCCGCGTCGCGCGCCGCCTCGACCGTCTCGCGGACCCGGTCCGTCGCCAGGTAGTCCGCGGGGTCCATCGTCGGGTCGTGCAGCGCGAGGAAGCGGAGGTTGGGCACCTGCGTGGGGCGCAGCCCGTCGGGGTCCGTCCCGGGCCCGTTCGGGCGCGGGAGCAGGTCCTCCAGGTCGGGCCGGCGCAGGTCGCCGGCCACCGCGGCGGTGGCCCGCCCGCTCATGGCCCACGACGCCGCGAGGTTGGCCGCGATGAACGACCGCGGCGCGTGGGGGTCCGTGGCCGTCACCACGACCACCGCGTGCTCCCGGTCCTGCATCGCCACGTGGAGCGCCGTGCGCAGCTCCCGGATCGACTCCGTGAACGGGGACGCGACGCGGCTCGAGACCGGCAGGACGGGCGTGCGCCGGTACGACTTGGCGGCCCGGGCCACCCCGTACAGCTCGGCGAGCACCGGCACGCCCGCCGCCTCGGCGGCGTCGGAGCGTCCGCGCAGCCGGGAGTCGAGGGCGCGCCGCGCCAGGGCGAGCCCGATGCCGACCGCCAGGCCCCCGAGCGCCCCCAGGAGGACGATGGTGGCCCGCGGCAGCCCCACCACGACGGCGGACGACCCCGTCGCCGGGACGAGCACCTGGGCGGGCGTCACGATCGACTCGAGCGTGCTGCGGCTCGCCGAGAGGGTCTGGTACTGGTCGATGATGGTGGAGCGCTCCGCCCCCGCCAGGGGGTCCTTGGGCTTGCTCTTCACCTGCGCGTCGACCGTGTCGAGCTGGGCGCGCAGGGCATCGCGGCGGGCGTCGATCTCGGCGATTTGGTCGTCGATCACGCCGGGCAGGCTCTCGACGTAGGCCGACGCGACGGCGTTCGCGAGCTCCACCGCGCCGGCGGGGGTGCCGGCCGTGGTCGTGATGGTCATGACCTGGGTACCGGCGTCGTACTGGCCCGAGATCAGCGCAGCGAGCCGGCGGGGGCTCGCGCCCTGGCCCACCGCCTCGCCCACCAGCTCGAGCACGCCGGGCGCCTCGACGAGCCGGGGGTCGGTGTCGACCGTCGTCGTGGTCGCGGGCGTGTCCCCGTCGCCGAGGTCGACGGCGTTGATCTGGACGGTGGCGGTCGCCTCGAACACCTCGGGCTTGCGCTCCGCGTACAGGAACGCGGCCGCCAGGGCGAGCACGACCGCCCCGACGAGGAGGTACTTGCCCTCCCACATCACCCTCAGGAACTCCCGCACGGTCATCGGCCCCCCACCTCCCTGTACGTCCCCGACGGCCGGGCCGTCGCGACCTCCTGCGCCACCACGTCCTGGAGCCGGGCGACGAACGCCTCCCGGGAGAACCCCTTCACGTGCACGCCGATGGCCTCGGCGTCCCACGAGCGGGCGAGCGCGGCCTCGATCCCCTCGGCGACCGGCCCGGCGTCCGGGCGGTCCACGTACAGCCCCGTCACGCCGTCGACCACCGTGTCCAGGTACCCGCCCGTACCGAGCGTCACCGCCGGGACGCCGAACGCGGCGGCCTCCAGCGGCGTGAGCCCGTAGTCCTCGTACGACGTGGCGACCAGCAGCGACGCGTGGCCGTACAGCCAGCGCAGCTGCGCGTCGTCGACCTTGCCGACGAACCGCACCCTCTCGTCCGCCAGGCGCTCGAGCCGCTCGCGGTCGGGGCCGTCGCCGACGACGACGAGGGGCAGCCGGAGCCGACGCGCGGCCGCGACGACGACGTCGACGTTCTTGTACGGCAGCAGCCGCGCCACGCAGAGCAGGTAGCCGGGGGCGAGCCCGGGGACCGGGGCCGCGGGCCCGTCGGGTTCCATCGCGGGCGGGGGCGGCACCACCTCGGCGTCGATGCCGTAGGCCTCGCGGACGGCGCGCCGGGCGACGGTCGAGACGGCCAGGTACACGTCGGCGCGGGCCGCCGCCGCCGCGTCGGACGCCCGTAGCCCGGGGCCGAGGAGGTCGAGCGCGGCGCCGGCGACCCCGGTGCGCCAGCGGTCCTTCCAGGCCCGGCCGGAGGCGCCGGAGAGGTACCGGTCGCGCTGGTAGAGCCAGCGGGCGGGGGCGTAGCAGTAGACGACCGTGCGCCGCGCGCCGCGGTAGCGGTGCGCCCACCCGCTCGAGCTGGCGAGGAGCACGTCGGCGTCGACGGGCTGGCTCTCGACCGCGCCGCGGAGCAGCGGCAGGGCCAGGCGGTGGTTGCGCCGCAGCGCGCCGAACCGGTCCAGCCGCGACGGGCGCACGTCCACGTCCGCGAACTCGGGGAACGTCCCGTCGGGGTGGTACAGCGTGGTGTAGAGCGGCGCCGACGGGAAGGCCCGGGCCATCGTCAGCGCCACCCGCTCGGCGCCGCCGCGCTGCGTCAGGTAGTCGTGCGCCAGTGCCACCGTCGGGCCCATGGTTCCTCCTCGTGCGGACGGTCGAGACCGCCCGTCGAGCGTAAGGAGACCCGGGCACGGAATGGACCCCGTGGCGGCCTTTCCACCCGGGTGAAGAGCCCGGTCAGGGCCCGATCACACCTTGGTGTGGAACTTCCCCTGCGCGGCGAGGAGCCCCTCGGCGAGCACCATCTCGACGGCGTCGGCGGCGTCGTCGACGAGGATCGGCAGGTCCTTGCGCTCGGTCGCGGAGAAGTCCTTGAGCACGTGGTCGGCGGTGTCCATGCGACCCGGGGGGCGGCCGACGCCGACGCGGACGCGGACGTAGTCCTTGGTGCCCAGGGCCTTGGTGATGTCCCGCAGGCCGTTGTGCCCGCCCTCGCCGCCGCCGGACTTGAGCTTGATGGTGTCGAACGGGATGTCGACCTCGTCGTGCACGACGACGACCTGGGCCGGGGCGACGCCGTAGTACTTCACGAGCCCGGCGACCGGGCCGCCGGAGGTGTTCATGTACGTGGTGGGCTTGGCCAGCACCACGCGCGGGCCGGGGCGCCCGCCCGGCAGGACGCCGAGCCGCGTCTCGGCGACGACCGCCTGCGCGCGGGCGTGCCGCGAGAACCGCGCGCCCGTGCGCTCGGCGAGCAGGTCGAGCACCATCTGCCCGACGTTGTGCCGGTTGCCCGCGTACTTCGGACCGGGGTTGCCGAGCCCGACGATCAGCCACGGGGTGTCGGTCATCTGCGTTCTCTCTCCAGGGTTCGGCGGCCGGTGCGCGGGGCGGGGGCGGACGCGCGAAGGGCGCCCGGAACCGAACGGTACCGGGCGCCCTGCGCGTGAGGCGGTGTCAGCCCTCGGTGGACTCGGCGGCCTCGGTGGTCTCCTCGGCGGCCTCGCCCTCGGCGGCCTCCTCGTCCTCGGCGGCGGCCTCGGCGCGCGGCTCGGCGATCTGGACGACGGCGGCCTCGGGGTCGGTCAGGAGCGTGGCGCCCTTCGGCAGCTCGACCTCGCCGGCGGTGACGTGCTGGCCGGCCTCGAGGCCCTCGATGGAGACGTCGACCGACTCGGGCAGGTGGGTGGCCTCGGCCTCGACCGACAGGGTCTGGGCCTCGACGAAGTGGATGGTGCCGGGGGCCGACTCGCCCACGACGTTCACGGTGACGTCGACGGCGATCTTCTCGCCGCGCTTCACCAGCAGCAGGTCGATGTGCTCGATGGTGCCGCGGACGGCGTCGCGCTGGATGTCCTTGACGACGGCCATCTCGGACTTCGCGTCGAGCTCGATCGTGAACAGCGCGTTGGAGTGACGCACGGCGAGCATCGTCTCGTGGCCCGGCAGGGTGATGTGCAGCGGGTCGGTGCCGTGCCCGTACAGGACGGCGGGGATCTTGTTCTCGCGACGGATGCGGCGGGCGGCGCCCTTGCCGAACTCGGTGCGGGCCTCGGCGGCGAGCTTGATGTCGGACACGTGGATCACTCCTGGGATGTCTGTGCGTGCCGACGGCCAGAGGGAGCCGTCGGCTGTCCACGAGGGGGTGGTCCCCGCGAACTGCGGTTGCGTCGGCGTGGGACACGTGACGGACGCGATCGAGAGCGCGCCGTAGGGGCACCCGCAGAACGCGGTGCACCGACAGCCGCCCAGTCGATCACGGAAATCCGACGGATCCTGCGCTGAGGGTGGCGGCCGGGTCGCAGGTGCTGGACCTGTACGACCTGGGTGACCGGCGCCCGTCAGACGTCCCTCGCCGAGGCAACCGAACGAGTATAGCCCGCCTCAGGGGCGGGCGTGCTCGCCCGTGCGCGCCGGGGACCGGGACGAGCCGAGCGGCCGGTAGACGACCTGCGCCTGGAAGACGAACCGCACGATGAACGCGACGAGGATGAGCGCCGCCTGCACCAGCTCGGGGTGCGGAACGGCGCGCTCGACGATCCACCACAGCAGCAGCGTGCGGACCGCGGCCTCGGTGCCGTTGAAGGCGAACGACCGCACGAAGCGGCCCCAGAACCCGTGCGCGCCGTCGCGCAGGTCGGCGAAGACGAACCGCTCCTGCAGCAGGAAGTTGATGACGATCGTCACCACGTTGGCACAGACCACGGCGGGCAGGTAGTGCACCCCAAGCCACTGGAGCCCCGCGAGGATCGCGAGGTTGAGCACGGCGCCGAGCGCCCCGATGATCGCGAACGGCGACAGGCGACCGAACCGCAGCAGCGTGAGCTGCTGCACGTAGCGCAGCCCGTTGGCGACGGTCGCCTTCGAGCGGCCCGCGAACCGTTCCCCGAAGACGAACGGCTCCTCGACGACGGCGAGCCGTTGCCGGGCGAGGATCTCGAGCAGGATCTTGAAGCCCCGGGGCCGCAGCCCGGCGAGGTCGACCGCCCCCTGCCGCACCACGAAGAACCCGGTCATGGGGTCGGAGACGTCGCGCAGCTTGACGGGGAACATCGACCGGGCCAGCAGCCCGGAGGCCTTGGAGACCCAGCGCCGGTACCGCCCGTCGAGGCCGCCGGCGTCGCCGCGGCCGGTGTACCGGGAGGCGACGACGACGTCGGCGCCGGTCTCGTGGGCGGTGGCGAGGAGCACGGGCACCATCTCGGGCGGGTGCTGCAGGTCCCCGTCCATCACGACGACGTGCTCGCCGGTCGCGGCGCGCAGGCCGGCGACGACGGCGCCGGAGAGGCCGCCGTCGGGCACCTCGCGGTGGATCATGCGCACGGGCAGCGGGGCCGTGGCGGCGACCCGCTCGATGACGGCGGGGGTGTCGTCCCTGGAGTCGTCGACGAACAGCACCTCGACGCCGCCGGGCGCCACGCGGCGGCCCTCGCCGTCGGGGCCGAGCGCGGCGGCGAGGCGACGGACCAGCTCGGCGACGTTGGGTCCCTCGTTGTACGTGGGGACCACCACGGTCACGTCCACCGTCATGTCACCGTGCCTCCCCTCGGGGGACGCCGCGGCCCGGGACGACGCACGCCCCGGGCCTCCGGCGTCGCTCAGGCGTTCCCGTCGAACAGGCTCGTCACGGAGCCGTCGTCGAAGACCTCGCGGATGGCGCGGGCGACGAGCGGGGCGATCGACAGCACGGTGAGCTTGTCGAACCGCTTGTCGGCCGTGATCGGCAGCGTGTCGGTGACGACGACCTCGGTGGCGCCGCACTCCTGGAGGCGCTGCGCGGCGGGGTCGGACAGCACGCCGTGCGTGGCGGCCACCGTGACGGACCGGGCGCCGGCGTCCATGACCACCTTGACGGCCTCGGCGATGGTGCCGCCGGTGTCGATGAGGTCGTCCACGAGCACGCAGTCGCGCCCCTCGACCTCGCCGACCACGCGGTTGGCGACGGCCTGGTTGGGGCGCGTGACGTCGCGCGTCTTGTGCACGAAGGCCAGCGGGCAGCCGCCCAGCTTGGCGGCCCATTGCTCGGCGACGCGGATGCGGCCGGCGTCGGGAGAGACGACGGCGACGTTGGACAGGTCCACCCGGGTGCGCACGTAGTCGACCAGCACGGGCATGGCCCACAGGTGGTCGACGGGGCCGTCGAAGAAGCCCTGGATCTGCGGCGTGTGCAGGTCGACGCTGAGGATGCGGTCGGCGCCCGCCGTCCGCAGCATGTCGGCGACGAGGCGGGCCGAGATGGGCTCGCGGCCGCGGCTCTTCTTGTCCTGGCGCGCGTACGCGTAGAACGGCGCCACGGCGGTGATCGAGCGCGCCGAGCCGCGCTTGGCCGCGTCGACCATGAGCAGCTGCTCCATGAGCCACTGGTTCACCGGGGCGGTGTGGCTCTGCAGCAGGAAGATGTCCGAGCCGCGCACCGACTCGCTGAACCGCACGTACGTCTCGCTGTTCGCGAAGTCGTACGCCGACACGGGCAGCAGCTCGATGCCGAGCTCCTTCGCCACGGCCTCCGCGAGCTCCGGGTGCGCCCGACCGGTGGCGAGGACGAGCGTGCGCTCACCGGTGCCGGGGATGAAGTTGTTCATCGCTGCGTGCTTCCTTCGGTCGGGTCGGCGGTCGGGTCGGGGCTGTCGGCGGGAGGCACCACCGGGATGGCGCCGGTGAGGGCATTGTGCGCGGCGAGCTGCTGCTGCGCCTGGGCACCGAGCTGCCCGCCCGTGCCCTCGGCGCGGGCGCGGGCGGCCGCCTCGGCCGCCGGCGAGCCGGCCCAGCGGCGCTCCACCCAGTCCTCGACGTTGCGCTGCTGGGCGCGCGCGACGCCGAGCGCGCCGGCGGGCACGTCCTTGACGATGACGGAGCCCGCGGCCGTGTACGCGCCGTCGCCCACGGTCACCGGCGCGACGAACATGTTGTCGGCGCCCGTCTTCGCGTACGAGCCGATCACCGTGCGGTGCTTCTTCTGGCCGTCGTAGTTCACCGTGACCGACGCGGCACCGATGTTGGTGTGCTCGCCGATCGTGGCATCGCCGACGTACGAGAGGTGCGGCACCTTGGAGCCCTCGCCGATCTGGGCGTTCTTCGTCTCGACGAAGGTGCCGATCTTGCCCTTCGTGCCCAGCTCGGTACCCGGGCGCAGGTAGGCGAACGGGCCCACGGACGCGTTCTCGCCGATGACGGACAGCGAGCCGTGCGCGCGCACGACGATCGCCCCGGCGCCGACCTCGACGTCGGTCAGCGTGGTGTCCGGGCCGATCGTCGCGCCGGACTCGACCTTCGTCGCGCCGTGCAGCTGCGTGCCGGGCAGGAGCGTGACGTCGGGGGCGAGCTCGACGTCGACGTCCACCCAGGTGGTCGCGGGGTCGACGACGGTCACGCCGGCCTGCATCCACTCCGTGAGCACGCGGCGGTTGAGCTCGGCGCCCAGGGTCGCGAGCGCCACCCGGTCGTTGACGCCCTCGACGAGCATCGGGTCGTCGCTCAGCACGGCGCGCACGGCGCCGCCCTCGGCCCGCGCGGAGGCGACGACGTCGGTGAGGTAGACCTCGCCCTGCGCGTTGTCGCGGTCCAGGCCGCCGAGCCCGCGGCGCAGCACCGCGGCGTCGAAGACGTAGACCGAGCTGTTGATCTCGCGGATCGCGAGCTGCTCGGGCGTCGCGTCCTTGTGCTCCACGATCGCCAGCACGTCGCCGGTGCCGGGCTCGCGCACGATGCGGCCGTAGCCGTTCGCGTCCGCGACCTCGGTCGTGAGGATCGTGACGGCGTTGCCGTCCGCGTGGTGCGCGGCGAGCAGCTGGCCGAGCGTCGCGCCGTCCAGCAGCGGGATGTCGCCGGCGAGGACGACGACGGCGCCGGCCAGGCCGTCGCCCAGCGGGTGGTCGCCCCCGTTGGCGTGGTCGGCGTGCAGCTCGTCGTCGACGGCGTCGTCGTGCACGAGCTGCGCGGCCCGCCCGGCGTGGGCGCGGGCGTCGAGCGCGTCGAGCGCGCACTGCACGGCGCGGCCGGTACCGGGGATCTCGTCCTGGTCGACGACGAACGCCGCCGGGTCGACCTCGAGGGCGGCGGTGGCGACGAGGTCGCGCTCGTGCCGCACCACCACGGCGACGCTCTGCGGGTCCAGCTCGCGTGCCGCGGTCATCACGTGCCCGAGCAGCGTGCGCCCGCCGATGCTGTGCAGGATCTTCGGCGTCGCGGACCTCATCCGCGTCCCCTGCCCCGCGGCGAGGACGACGACGGCCGCCGGTCTCGCCACCGCGTCGTCCTGAACGTCGTCCTGAACCACGTGCCCTGCGGCGTCCGGTCCTGTCGAGACCACGAGTGCTCCGTCTCTTCTCGGGTGTGCTCTGTCGATGGTGCCGAGCTCCGCCCCCAGGACTCGAACCTGGACCAAAGGCACCAAAAACCTCTGTGCTGCCGATTACACCAAGGCGGATCGGGCCCCCGGGCCGGGATCACGCCCCAGCAGGCGCGGCACCGTCGGGCGTCCGTCCTCAGTCTGCCAGGTCCGCACCACCGCCCCGGCACGCGTCCCGGCCTCCGGTCGCCGCGGGAGCCGTGGTACGCGCCACACCGGCCGGATCGCCCGGGGGGCACAATGGGGCCCATGCCCACCGACTCCCGCGCGTCCAAGCGTCCGCCGCGCGCCCGGATGACGGCGAGCCAGCGGCGCGAGCAGCTGCTCGCGGTCAGCCGCGGCCTGTTCGCCGAGAAGGGCTTCGACGGCACCAGCGTCGAGGAGATCGCGGCGCGCGCCGAGGTGTCCAAGCCGGTGGTCTACGAGCACTTCGGCGGCAAGGAGGGCATCTACGCCGTCGTCGTCGACCGCGAGGTGCGGGCGCTGACGTCCGCGCTGACCGGCGCGCTGGAGGAGGGCGGCCACCCGAAGGTGCTGGTGGAGCGCACGGCGCTGGCCCTGCTCGGCTACATCGAGGCGTCGGAGGACGGCTTCCGCATCCTGGTGCGCGACTCCCCCGTCGCGCAGGCCACCGGCACGTTCTCCAGCCTCATCGGCGACGTCGCCACCCTGGTGGAGCACATCCTCGGCGACCAGTTCAAGGCGAACGGCCTCGACCGCAAGGCCGCGCCGCTCTACGCGCAGATGCTCGTGGGCATGGTCGCGCTCACCGGGCAGTACTGGCTCGACGCCCGCAGCCCCGACAAGGCCGAGGTGGCCGCGCACCTGACCAACCTCGCCTGGAACGGCCTGTCCGGGATGGTCAAGAAGCCGGAGCTCACGAAGTCCCGCTGACCCCGGCCCAAGAATCGAGCGTGGGGTAAGGTTTGGCGGTTGGGGCGGGAGTGGTCCCGGTGAGCCCCCTCGGTGGGGGCGGG
>NZ_JBHVBO010000144.1:0-11435 GCF_042668085.1 Isoptericola sp. NPDC057391
GGCCTGGGACGACGAGGGATCGCTACGTCGACGGCGTCGGGACGGTCAGCCCGCGAGGCTGAGCGCAGCCGCCGGGGCGATCGAGGCGGCGCCGAGCGCGACGGCGTCGCGGCCCAGGGCCGACGGCCGGACACGGACGGCAGCGCCCGAGACCGGGGGCTCGCGCCGGACGCCCGCCTCGATCCCGTCGGCCAGGAGGTCCCACGCCGCCGCGACGCCGCCGCCCACCACGACGTCCGTGACGTCGAGCAGGCTCGCGACCAGCACCGCAGCCCGGCCCACGGCGTCCGCGGCCGCGGCGAACGCCCCGCGGGCGTGCGGGTCCCCGGCGCGCGCCAGGTCGGCGACCTCCCGGGCACCGGCCACCGTCACCCCCGCGGTCCTCCCGTAGGAGCGGGCGACGGCGCGCCCCGAGGCGAGGGTCTCGAGGTGGCCACGCCCGCCGCAGGTGCACGACAGGTCGCCGAACCCCGCGACGTGGCCGATCTCCCCGGCCGCACCCGTCGGGCCGCGGTACAGGCCGCCGGAGAGCACGAACGCCCCTCCGACGCCGGTGCCCAGCATGATCGCGAGGACGTCGTCCAGCCCGCGGGCGGCCCCGAGCCGGGCCTCGCCGAGGGCGAAGGCGTTCACGTCGTTCTCGACGCGCACCGGCACGCCGAGGGCCGCCCCGAGCTCGGCGGCGAGCGGGAACCCCGCCCAGTCGCGGAACGAGTCCGACGCGGCGACCACGGTGCCGGAGGCGGCGTCGACCACCCCGGCCGCCCCCACGCCCGCGCCGACCAGCCGGGTGCCGGGTGCCGCGGCCAGCGCGGAGCGCACGAGCCCCGCGGCCGCCGCGGCCATCGCGGCCCCGCCGTCCCGGACAGGGGTGGCGGCGTGCTCGCGGGCGACGACGCGCTCGCCGTCGAGCAGGACGACGGACGTGCCCGTGCCGCCGATGTCGAGGCCGGCGACGACGTCCCGCCCGCCGCCCCCCGGCGTGCCGTGGTCCCCGCCCACTCAGCGGCCCCCGAGGCCGGCGGTGGCGATGCCCTTGACCAGGTGCTTCTGGAGGGCGATGACGATGATCGTCGTCGGGACCATCGAGATGATCGACGCCGCCATCTGCAGGTCCCACCGGGTCCCGTTCTGGCCCGAGAACGTCGCCAGCCCGATGGGCAGCGTGCCGTGCGCCTGGTAGTCGACCACGGTGATCAGCGGCCACAGGTAGCTGTTCCAGAACGCCATGAAGGTGAACACGGCGAGCACGGCGACGGCCGACGTGGCCAGCGGCAGGATGATCCGCCAGAACGTGCGGAACGGGCCCGCGCCGTCGACGCGGGCGGCCTCGTCCAGCTCGAACGGGATGCCCCGGAAGAACTGGCGCATGAGGAACGTGCCGAACGCCGTGAAGGCGAAGGGGAAGATCAGCGACTGGTACGAGTCCACCCAGCCGAACCACTGCATGACGATGAACATCGGCACCACCAGGACCTCCTGGGGCACCATCAGCGTCACGAGGAAGAGGACGAAGACGACGTCGCGCCCCTTCCAGCGCAGCCGCCCGAACGCGTAGCCGGCGGTCGTCGAGACGGCGAGCACCACGAGCGTGCCGGCCACGGCCACGAAGAACGAGTTCCCGATGTAGGTGGCGAACGGGCCGTAGGCGAAGACGTCGGCGAAGTTGCTCCACCGCACCTCGGAGCCCACGAGCCGCGGCGGCATCGAGAAGATCTCGTTGTTCGGCTTGAGCGCGGAGAAGAAGGCGTAGACCAGCGGGAGCGCGAAGAGCGCGGCGGCCAGGACGACGCCGACGTGCGCGAGGACGAGGCGGAACCGGCCCGTGCCGGAGCCCGCCCGCGGCCGTGGTCCGCCGGCGACGGGTGCGGGGGCCGCCGTCAGGGGCGGCGCCGTGAGGACGTCGGTGCGGTCAGTGCTCATAGTGCACCCACCTCTTCTGCGCCCGGAACTGGAACGCGGTCAGCCCGATGATGAGCACGAACAGGACCCAGGCCGCGGCCGCTGCGAGGCCGAGGTCCTGGAACTTGAAGCCCTGGTTGTAGATGAACTGCACCAGGGGGAGGGTCGAGTTGCCGGGCCCGCCGCCGGTGAGCAGCTGGGGCTGGGCGAAGACCTGGAGCGCCGTGATGACGGTCATCACCGTGGCGAAGAAGATCGACGGCGAGAGCATCGGCAGCACGACGCTGCGCAGCATGCGCCAGCCCTGCGCGCCGTCGATCCGCGCCGCCTCGACGACGGGCGCCGGCAGCTGCTCCAGCGCGGCCGAGAAGATGAGCATGTTGTAGCCCATGCCCTGCCACACCGACATGACGACGACCATGACCATGGCCCAGTTCTCGTCGGCGAGGAAGTTGGGCAGCTCCAGGCCGAACACGGACACGGAGATGCCGTTGAACAGGCCCTGCGGCTGCAGCAGCATCTTCCACACGAGCGCATTCGCCACGATCGGCGTGACGACGGGGATGAAGAACAGCACGCGGAACGCGCCCCGGCCGCGGATGCGGGGGCCGAGGGCGAGCGCGAGGGACAGCGCCACCACGAGGTTGAGCGGCACGTAGAGCAGGGCGAAGACGGCGGAGTTGCGCAGCGCCGGCCAGAAGTCGGGGTTCTGGGTGAACAGGGCGACGTAGTTGCCGAGCCCGGCGAAGCTGCGCTCGCCGAACGCCGGCCAGTGGAACAGGCTCATGACGATCGAGAGCCCGACGGGGACGATGGTGAACAGGGCGAGGCCCACCAGGGCCGGGCTCATGAAGCCCAGCGCCTGGCGGGACTCGACCCGGCTCAGCCGGGAGCGGCTCGCGCGCCGCGTCCCGGCCGTGCTGGTCGTGGTCATCGGTGGGAGGCCCCTCTCGTGCGGCTCACTGGCCGAACTGCTGCTGGGTCTGGTCGAGGACGTCCGTCATCTCGGCCTGGCCGTTGTAGACGCTCACGAGGTTGGGCTGCAGCGCCGTGTTGACCTGGTCCCAGTTCTTCGTCGAGCGCTGGCCCTCGACGTCGGCGAACGCGGCGTCGAACGCCGCCTTCACGTCGTCGCGCACGGACTCGTCGAGGGACTCGAAGTACAGCGGCTGGGACTCGGCGCGCGCGGGGTAGCTGCGGCCGGAGGTCGCCATCGCGTCCTGGGCGTCCTTGCCGACGAGCGACCCGAGCACCTTCAGCGCGGTCTCCTTGTCCTCGCACCCCTTGGCGATGCCGTAGCCGGAGCCCAGGACGAGGCTGGTGGAGCCGTTCTCGCCGGTCGGGAGGTCGACCATCCCGGCCTCGAACCCGGCGTCGTTGCCCAGGTAGGTCACCGCGTTCCAGGTGCCGTCCACGGCCATCGCGGCGTTGCCGCCCGAGTACTGGTTCTCGCCCCAGCCGGTGTCGGACGCCGACGCCGCGGGCAGCGCGACCTTCTGGTCGGTGACCAGACCGGAGTACCACTGCGACGCGGCCACGAAGTCCGGGTCGGTGAGGGCGAGCGCGCCGCTCTCGTCCACCGGCTGCTTGCCGGACTGCGCGATCGGCAGCGCCATCCACTGGAACTCGCCCAGCCCGACGGCGAAGCCGGCGTTGGCGTCCGTCGTCGCGCCCTTCGCCGTGGCCTCGAAGTCGTCGAACGACCAGCCGATCGCCGGCTCCGGGGCGCCCGCCGCCTCGATGAGGTCCTTGTTGTAGTAGACGAGCATCGTCGCGACGTCGTAGGGCACGCCGAGGAGCTTCCCGTCGTACGTCATGATGTCGAGCGCGCCGGGGGCGAAGTCGTCCTTGCTGAGCCCAGCCGTCTCGAGGTCGGCGTCCGTGAGGGGCTCGAAGGCGTCGGCGTAGGTGGACAGCCGCTGGCCGTTCATCGACGTGATGCAGGCCAGGTTGCCCGACGACATGTTGGTCGTGAGCTTCGTGAAGTAGTCGTTCCAGGGCGCCGTCTGGAGCCGGACGTCGACGTCGGGGTTCTCCTTCTTGACGATCTCGAGAGTCTCGTTGAGCGCGTCCGTGTCGGACTGGCTGCCGGACCACATGTCCCAGACGATCGTGCCGTCGTCGGAGCCGCCGGAGCCGGAGCCGGAGCTGCACGCCGCGAGGCCGAGGGTCGCGAGGACCGCGGTGCCGGCGAGGAGGGGGGTGCGCATGCGCATGGAAGTTCCTCTCTGGTGGGTGCTGTGCGGTGCGGGGGCGGGGCGTCGGTGCCTCGCGTCCCGGAAAGCTGGGTGGGCGTCTTCTCCTCGTCGAGATCCGTGCGGCGCCGCGCGGGCGCCGGGTGGGTCGACCGAGGGCGGAAGGCTTCGTTCGGTCGAGCGTGGCCCCATCACACCACACGAATCAAAGTTTGCGAACTTAGTTCGGTAAACTCGTCCAAGATTCGAGTCGATCCCGCCATCGGCTGGTCCAGACGCCGTTCGTGAGCCACGATGGGCGTGTCAACTTTGTTCGATCGCGAAGGAACCTCGATGGTCGTCGACCCCGCTCCCACCCAGGCAGCCGCCGACGCGCCCGTGACGTCGCAGATCGTCGCGCTCGTGTCGGCCGGCGTCGCGACGTCGCGCGCCGACCTCGCGCGCGAGCTGGGGGTGGCCCCGTCCACGGTCTCCGCCCGCGTCACCGAGCTCATCGACGCCGGCGTGCTCGACGAGGGCGGCGCGGGGGAGTCGCGGGGCGGCCGCCGCCCGCGGCTGCTCCGCCTGAGGCCGGAGGGCGGCCACGTGCTCGCCGCGGACCTCGGGGGCACGCACGCGCGCCTCGCGGTCATGAGCCTCACGGGCCGCCTCGAGGCGGTTCGCGAGGTGCCCGTCGAGATCGCCGCCGGGCCGGAGGCCGCGCTCGCCGCCGTCCTCGCCGAGGGCGCCGACCTGGCCCAGCCGTTCGCGCCGACCTCCGTGCTGCGGGGGCTCGCGGTGGGGCTCCCCGGCCCCGTGGACGTCGAGACGGGCCGCGTCGAGTCGCCGGCGCGCATGCCCGGCTGGAACGGCTTCCCCGTGCGCGAGTGGCTGGCGGAGCGCGCCGAGGTGCCGGTGCTCGTGGACAACGACGTCAACCTCATGGCGCTGGGCGAGCACTTCTCCTACCCGCGGCGGGTCCAGCACTCCGTGACCGTGAAGGCGGGCTCCGGGATCGGCAGCGGCCTCATCGCCTCCGGCCGGCTCCACCGCGGGGCCACCGGGGCGGCGGGGGACATCACGCACTCCCGGGTGAGCGCCGCCGGCGAGATCCCGTGCTCGTGCGGCAAGCTCGGCTGCCTCGAGACGATCGCCTCCGGCGCGGCGATCGTGCGGCAGCTGCGCGCCCGGGGCGTGGACGTCAGCACGACGGCCGACGTCGTGCGCCGCGCGGGCGACGCCGAGCCGGACGCCACCACGCTGGTGCGCGAGGCCGGCCGGCACCTCGGCGAGGTGCTGTGCACGGTCGTGAACTTCGTGAACCCCGACGCGGTGTTCCTCGGGGGCGCGCTCTCCACGCTCGAGCCCTTCGTGGCCAGCGTGCGCTCGCAGCTCTACGAGGGCTGCCACCCGCTGGTGACCAAAAACCTCGTCATCACGCGGGCGACGACCGGCCCGGAGGCGGGCGTCATCGGCGCCGGCCGGCTGGTCGTGCAGCACGTCCTCGCCGACCCCGGCGCCTACCTGTTGCGGGGCTGACCGCGGGCCCTCGCGAGGGCCCGCGGCGTGTCACCGGCGCACGCGCAGCACGGCGACGTGCGCGTCGCGGAGCCCGTCCGGCACGACGACGTCCCGCACGGCGTCGTCCGGGGTGCCGGCGAGCTCGGCGGGTGCGCCGCCGAGCCATGCGACGTCGACGGCCCCGGCGAGCTCGGGGGCCAGGGCGACCCGCCCCCGGGCGGGCTCCAGGACGTGCACGAACACGTCGTCGCCGCGGGTCGTGTACGCGACCGGGCTGCGCCGCGGGTCCGGGCGGCCGGTCACCGGGTCGGACGGCACGTCGCCGCTGCGCAGCCACGGCCGGGTGCCGTAGACCGCGTCGCCGTGGGCGCCCAGCCAGCGCCCGAGGGCGGCCAGGCGGTCGCGCTGCAGGTCGGGGATCGACCCGTCGGCGCGCGGCCCGACGTTGAGCAGCAGGTTGCCGTTCTTGCTCACGACGTCGACGAGCAGGTGGATCAGCTCGCGCTCGCCGATGGTGTGCTCGGGCCCTTCGGCCTCGTTGTAACCGAACGACCAGCCGAGGCCCCGGGTCGCCTCCCACGGGTGCGCCAGCGTCTCCGGCACGTGCGAGTACTCCCGGGTCCAGAACCCGTGGAACGGCACGCCCCAGCGGTCGTTCACGACGCCGTCCGGCACGGCCTCGAGGTACTCGCGCAGCAGCGCGGCGAGGCCGTGCGGCGCCGTCGTCTTGCCGGCGTCGGGCCAGTCGATGTCGTTCCAGAGCACGTCGGGGGAGAAGCGCTCGACGAGCTCGCGCAGCTGCGCCGCGGCGTACCGGGCGAAGGTGTCGTCGTTGCGGCGCAGGCGGAACAGGTCCGTCGACGACTCGATCGGCGGGTACTCGCTGGTGTGCCAGTCGAGGGCGCCGGAGTAGTACAGGCCGAGGCGGGCCCCGGCGTCGCGGGTCGCGCGGGCGATCTCCGCGACCAGGTCGCGGCCCGGGCCGCGGCGCACGGCGTTGAACGGCGTGGTCCCCGTGCCCCACAGGCAGAACCCGTCGTGGTGCTTGGTGGTCGGCACGACGTACCGGCCGCCGGCCGCGACGAGGTCGCCCACCAGCGCGTCGGCGTCGAACCCGGACACGTCCCAGAGGTCGGCAAGGTCCTCGTACGACGTGCCCACCCCGTACCGCTCCTCGTGCCGGCGGCGCGTGGGGCTGCCGTCGATGCGCACCGTGTTGGCGTACCACTCGGCGTACTGGTGGTGGGCGTACGCGTCCTCGTCGGGCACCGCGCCCTCGGCGTGCGGGGTGCCCCACGCGGGCACGGAGTACACGCCCCAGTGGACGAAGAAGCCCAGCTTGGCGTCGCGGTACCACTCGGGCACGACGGCGTCGGGATAGGCGGGGGCGTCGGCGCCCAGGTCGGGCCCGGTGCGCTCCTCGAAGTTCAGCACGGTCGGCTCCTCGGTGGTGGGTCGGCGTCAGCCGCGGCGCTCGGGCTCGCCGCGGCGGCGCAGCACGGGACGCAGGTCGGGGTCGGGCATGTCCGGGTCGAAGGGGAACATCGGGCGCTCGATCCGATGGTGTCCCAGGCGCAGCAGGTCCTGGTCCACGCCGCCGGGCGTGAGCGCGAGGCGCCAGTCGGCGGCCAGGTCGTAGAGCTCGGGCTCGAGGTAGCCGATCTTCACGACGACGACGTCCGCCCGGTGGGGGTCGAGGCCCAGGCGGGTGAAGTCGTGCACGTGGTGGTACGGCTTGCGGCGCTCGGTGACGATCGCGTGCACCCCGCCGCGGCGCAGCACGACCACGGTGCCCGCGTCGGCGTCGCCCGGCGTGATCGAGACGACCTCGCCGTCGAGCCGGACCGGGCCCCGGGCGCGCCCGTCGACCCGCCCGCCGACCTCGACGTCGACGCGCCCGCCGACCCCCGCGCGCACGGCGGCTGCGACCGCCGCGGGGTCGAACACCGACGCGTGGATCACCGTGGGGCCGTCCGGCGTGGCGAACCGTGCGTCGTCCAGCAGTTCTCCGAGCGACCAGGAGACGTCGCCGGCACCGCCCGCCGTGGGGTTGTCGCCGGAGTCGGAGACGACGAACGGGCGCGGCGCGGCGTCGGGCCGTGCGAGCGCGAGGTCGAGGCACTCGCCGAACGTGCCCGTGGGCGCGACGAACTCGAAGCCGTCCCGCGCGGCCCAGAACGCCTCGGCGAGCGTGCGGGCCTCGGCGGCCGCGAGGGCCGGGTCGTCGCCCGTGACGACGACGGCGGCCTGGCAGCGCGGCTCGTCCGCCCAGGCGTAGCCGATCCAGATCGCGGCGTCGAGCACGCCGTCCTTCGCCTCGACCGCCGGCAGCCGGTCGTAGAGGCTCAGGGCGGGCTCAAGGCGGGTGCTCGTCTTCTCGCCGGGCAGCAGCACGGGGACCTGCACCCACGCCTGCCAGGGCCGGCGGGCCGCCGGGTCGGCGCCGTGCGGGCCCCGCAGCCGCTCGAGCAGGTGGTGCACGGCGCGCTCGCGGGTGTTCGCCTCGTCCTCGTGGGGAGCCATCCGGTAGCAGGTGATCAGGTCCACCGCGCGCGACAGCGTGGCGGAGACGTTGCCGTGCAGGTCCATCGACGCGGACACCAGGGTGTCCGGGCCGAGCGCGTCGCGGACGGCGGTGGCCAGGTCGCCCTCGGCGTCGGTGGCGCCGACCACGCTCATCGCGCCGTGGATGTCGAGGTAGAGGCCGTCGAGCGGGCCGTGCGCCGCGACCTCCGCACGGATCCGCTCGACGATCTCGTCGCGCATCGCGGCGTAGACCTCGGGGTCGACGGCCCCGCCGGGCAGGGACCGGCCGTGCAGGAAGGGCAGCCACCGGGCGGCGGCACCGCGCTCCGTCCCGGCCGCGAGGAACGGGTAGCGGGCGCGCAGCTCGTCGCCGCGGCGGAGGGTGAACGCCTCCCACCCGCTCACGTGCGGGGAGAACGTCGAGGACTCGATGGAGATGCCCGCGATGCCGATGCGGGGGCGGGCGAGGCCGCCCGGCGCGAGCGGGCTGAGCGGGGGCGACCAGACGGCGGAGGCGAGAGGCGGCACGGCGGTGTGGGCTCCTGTCGGCGGGAGTGATTGGATGTATCGACGACGCCGTCGAGACTAGTACCGAGGAACGAACTCGGGATACGCCGATCTCTCCGACGTCGTCGCACAGATACGTCCGATGATTATGACCGCTTGGGGGGCAGGGTCAATCCGGCGGGCAGGGTGCGGTCCAGCACGTCCCGCAGGGCGCGGGTCCGCTCGGCCCGCGCGGCGCCGGTCATGCGCTCGACGGGCGCGGTGATGCTGACCGCCGCGACCGGCCGGTCGGCGCGCAGCAGCGCCACGGCGACGCACGCGATGCCGGGCTCGTTCTCCTCGGTCTCGGTGGCGTACCCGCGCTCCCGGGCCGCGTCGAGGGCCGCCCGGAGCGGGGCGTCGGGCTCCCCGTCCCCGTCGGGCGCGGCGGCCAGGAGCGCCCGGCCCAGCGCCGTCGTCGCCACGGGGATGCGCCGCCCGACGGCGGACCACACGCGCAGCGGACGCCGCGGCTCCACCTTGTCGAGGTAGACGACCTCCCGGCCCGCGAGGGTGCCGAGGTGCACGAGCTCGTCGACCTCGTCGCGCAGCGCCTCCAGCGCAGGGCGCAGCAGGCCGGGCAGGTTGTCCTCGGCGAGGTAGGCCGCGCCGAGGGACAGCACCGCCGCCCCCAGGGTGTAGGCGCCGTCGGGCCGCTGGTCGGCGTAGCCGCGATGGCGCAGCGCCGCCAGCGTGCGGTGCAGCGTCGACTTGTTGGCGCCCACCTCGGCGGCGAGGTCGGCCAGGGGCAGGCCGCCCGCCCCCGCGCGCGCGAGCGCGTCCAGCGTGAGGAGCGCCTTGTCGACGCTTCCCAGGGGGCTCGGCGGCTCGGTCATGGCTGTCCTTCCCCGGGGCGACCCCGTCGGTTATGGTGTTCCGTAGTGAACAACTTGCGTTCACCATAGCGAAACGGAGCCAGGATGTCTTGCCCCTCGACCCCGGCCGGCGACGTCGTCGCCGCGCTCGGCGCCCACCGCCTCGTGCCCGTCGTCGTGGTCGACGGCGCCGACGAGGGAGCCCGCCTCGCCGACGCGCTCGTCGCCGGCGGCCTCCCCGTCGCCGAGATCACCCTGCGCACCGCCGGCGGCATCGACGCGATCCGCGCCGTCGCGCGGACCCAGCCCGACGTCGTCGTGGGCGCGGGCACCGTGACGACGGCCGACCAGGTCGACGCGGTCGTCGACGCCGGGGCGCGCTACATCGTGTCGCCCGGGCTGTCGGCCGCCGTCGTGCGCCGCGCCCAGGAGCACGGCGTGCCGATCCTGCCGGGCGTCGCCACGCCCAGCGAGATCATGGCCGCGCTCGACCTCGGCATCGACGTCGTCAAGCTCTTCCCCGCGTCCGTGGTCGGTGGCCCGGCCGCCATCAAGGCGTTCTCGGCGCCGTTCCCCGGCCTGCGCTTCGTGCCGACGGGCGGGGTGAGCGCCGCCAACCTCGGCGACTACCTCGGCCTCGACCCCGTGCTCGCCGTCGGCGGGTCGTGGATGGTCGAGAAGTCCCTCGTCACGGCCGGCGACTGGGCCGAGATCACCCGGCGCACCGCCGAGGCCGTCGCCCTCGCCGCCGCCGTCTGAGCCCGCCGCCGAGCCTGCAAGGAGCACCGACACCATGACGAACCCCTCGATCACCACCCGTCCCGCCGCCGAGTGCCGCTACGACGTCGTCGCGCTCGGCGAGGTCATGCTGCGCCTCGACCCGGGCGACCGCCGCGTGCGCACCACCCGCTCGTTCGACGTCTGGGAGGGCGGCGGCGAGTACAACGTGGCGCGCGGCCTGCGCCGCGCGTTCGGCCTGCGCGGCGCGATCGTCACCGCGCTCGCGGACAACGAGGTCGGCCGCCTCGTCGAGGACTTCATGCTCACCGGCGGCCTCGACACCTCCTGGGTGCAGTGGCGCGAGTACGACGGCATCGGCCGCAGCGTGCGCAACGGCCTCAACTTCACCGAGCGCGGCTTCGGCGTGCGCGGCGCGGTGGGCGTGAGCGACCGCGGCAACACCGCGATCGCGCAGATGAAGCCCGAGGACGTGGACTGGGACGCCCTGTTCGGCTCCGGCGTGCGCTGGCTGCACACCGGCGGCATCTTCGCCGCGCTGTCCGAGTCCGCCGCCGACGTCGCCGAGGCGGCCATGACCGCGGCCAAGAAGCACGGCACGATCGTGTCCTACGACCTCAACTACCGCCCGTCCCTGTGGAAGGGCATCGGCGGCGTCGAGCGGGCGCGCGAGGTCAACCGCCGCCTCGCGCACCACGTCGACGTGATGATCGGCAACGAGGAGGACTTCACCGCCTCGCTCGGCTTCGAGGTGGAGGGCGTGGACGAGAACCTCACCGACCTCGACACCGGCGCCTTCCGCGCGATGATCGGCACCGCCGCCGAGGCGTACCCGAACTTCCAGGTCATCGCGACGACGCTGCGCGGCGTGAAGTCCGCCTCCGTCAACGACTGGGGCGCCATCGCCTGGTCGCGGGCCGAGGGCTTCGTCGAGGCCACGCACCGCGCGGACCTGGAGATCTTCGACCGCGTGGGCGGCGGCGACTCCTTCGCCTCCGGCCTGGCCTACGGGCTCATGGAGCTCGACTCGCTCCAGCAGGCGGTCGAGTACGGCGCCGCGCACGGCGCGCTCGCCATGACCACGCCCGGCGACACGACGACGGCGACGCTCGCCGAGGTCGCCAAGCTGGCCGGCGGCGGCAGCGCCCGCGTCCAGCGCTGACCCGCCCCAATGCATCGAGCGTGCTGACTTGCTCCTCAAACCGGCCGTTTG
>NZ_JBHVBO010000145.1:0-10903 GCF_042668085.1 Isoptericola sp. NPDC057391
GCGCACCGTCAAGCAGGCCGGGATCGGCGCCACGACGCTCGCCGTCGCCGCGGGGCTGGTGCTGGGCGGCGCCGCGCTGCTGCCCGACGCTCCGCCGCCCCTGCCCGGGCCGGCGACCAGCCCGACGCCGTCGCCGTCCGGCGACCACGACACGCGGGCGGACGACGCACGCGCCGCCGACCTGATCCAGCCCGGGCACCAGCCGGGTTGGCTCGAGGGCACCGGGCTGACGTGCGGCATGCCGGCCGACGACGTTGCACCGGAACGGACCGACCCCTATCGCATGGCCGTCGTCCCGAGCGGCGCCGATCTCGGTGGGGCGACCCAGGAGGACGGGACGGGGGTCGGAGTGAGCACGATCGTGATGACGACCTCGGTCCAGGTGGCCGGTTCGGTTCCGGCCGACGCGGTGCTCCTGGGACCCACCCTGGTCTGGGCGCAGGACGGGCGGGTCGTCGACCTGGGGACCGACCAGACCGAGGCGCCGGTCGAGCTCGTCCCTGGACCGCTGGAGCGCTTCGCCACCGACTCCCCGGCCACGACCTGCGCACCGGACGGCACGAGGGAGGGCCGCACCGCGTATCCTCACCCGCTGCCCGACGGGCACTATCAGGTGCGCGCGTACGGCGTGGCCTGGAGCGACGGCTTCACCGAGGCGACGGTGGTGGCTTCGCCGTCCTGGGTCGACGTCGACCTCGACGCGAAGGGTGCGCACGTGTCCCGCCGGGCCGGCGAAGTCCTGGGGCGCGACGACTGCTCGGCTGCCGGCATCGACGCGGGGGTGCCGGACCTCACCGACGTGGACGAACCGGTGCGCAGCACCGCGTCCGCGCTGCTGACCGCCGCCCTGGAGTGCGACGACGACACCCTGATCGCGCTGGCCGAGGAGGCGGACCGGCACGACCTCAACTGGGGCGGGCAGGGCCCCCGGGCGCTGCTCGAGCTGCCCGGCGGCGAGCGCGACGAGGAGGTGTACGCGATCCTCGCCCGGCTGCTGGCGGGGACGACGCCCTGCTCGGTCGAGGTGACGACCGACGGCGGCCTCGAGCAGATGCACTCGTGGCCGCGCGTGAGCTCCGACGCCTGCCGGTCGACGTCCGAGGACTGGCAGGACGCCGTCGACGCGGGCGCGATCACCTCGCAGGAGGCGAAGGAGATGAGCGCGCAGGGGCCGGACGGGTACACGGGGTGGCGGCTGACCATCGACGGCGACGGGCGGTGGGGGCAGTTCGTCGACGGCTACCTGGGACCGCCGCGCGGCGACTGACGACCTGTCGCGTGGGAGGTTGACGGTCATGCCCGACGTCGTCCCCGCAGCAGCCCGCGCCCAGTGCGCAGGCCGCCAGGTACGTGCGGCTGGACGAGACGGCGGCGTGGGACGTGGTGCCGGGCGGGCGCTACGTCGTCGTGCGCGACGGCTCGGCGATCGCGTTCACGGTGCCGCCGGCCGCGGGTGCGACGACGCCGTTCACCATCCTCGGCACGCACACCGACTCCACCGGCTTCAAGCTCAAGCCGAAGCCGACCACCGGCCGCGACGGCTGGGTGCAGGCCGGCGTCGAGGTGTACGGCGGTCCGCTCCTGAACTCGTGGCTGGACCGCGAGGTAGAGCTCGCCGGTCGCCTCGGCACCTCCGACGGCGCGGGCGGCACGGTCGAGCACCTGGTGCGCACCGGCCCGCCGTGCGTGCCTTCGCAAGAGACCGCGGCGGCGCGCTGACGCGGAGAGACCGCTCCTCCGCAACCGTTCCATCAACGGTGTCAGCGACGAAGGCGCCGTGCCCCCGCGCCGCGTACCAGACCTGACGGGTCTGCTGCACGGTTGGTGACACACGCCGGGTGGGGCTGTGTGGCACTGCTCGAAGGATGTGTGGCCGACGGCCACGGCTTCTCTGAAGCCGCGCTGAGACCCGGGCGCTCTCCCGCCCATGCCTTCACCTGTGCAATGAATAGGCGTCAGCGGGCCGGCGAGACGTCCCGCGCGGCGAAGTCGGCGACGAGCTGGGCGAAGCGCTCGGGCTGGTCCTCGCCGATCAGCGTGGCGCAGTCCGCCAGCACCTCGAGCCGAGCGTCAGGGTAGAGCGCGGCGAGCCGCGGCCCGTGCGCCGCGGGCATCAGCCGGTCCTTGTCCGCCCACACCACCAGCACCGGCTTGGTGAACGCTCGCCAGCCCTCCGCGAGGCGCAGCAGCTCGGCCCGCCCCGGCGCTCCTCCGGCGAACTTCGCGAAGTCCCGGCGGACCCGCCGGTCCTGCATGGCCGGCGCGAACCAGTCGACGAGCAGGTCGTCCGGCAGCCCCACGACGGACATGCCGCCGTACCCGCTCGGCATACGCCGGAACGCCCGGAGGCGGAACAGCTGCAGCAGCAGCCACATGCCGCCCGGCACGCGCGCGGCCCGGGCCAGCGCCTTCGCCGCCCCGGGCGGGAAGTTGTCGAACGCCTCGCACGCGGCCAGCACCAGCCGCCCGATCCGGTCGGTGCGCCCGTCGTTCGCGAGGAACTGGCCGCCGCCCCAGTCGTTCAGCACCAGCGTGACGTCGGTCAGGTCCAGGGCGTCGAGGAAGTCGCCGAGCAGGCGGGCCATACCGCGCTGGGACAGGTCGGCGTCCGGGCGCATCGGTGTGCGGTGGCCGCCGAGCGGCAGCGTCGGCGTGATCACGCGGAAGCCCGGCAGCAGGGGCACCACCTTCCGCCAGGCGCGGGAGTCCATCGGCGGCCCGTGCCCGAGCAGCACCACCGGCCCGGTGCCGCCGGTGTCCTCGTACGTCACGGGCCCCGCCGCCAGCTCGACGACCGCCATGGTCTCCCCCCCGGGTCATCAGATCGGATCACCAGATTTGATAGATCGTTCTAGTCGTTCACCGTAGGCTGGTCCTATGGCCGCGGCAACCCCTTCACCCCTCCCCCCGCTCCTCGCCGAGCCGCCCGCGGGCGCGGGCACCCGCACCCGGATCCGGCACGCCGCGGCCCGCCTGTTCGCGCGCCGGGGTTACGCCGGCACCGGTCTCAAGCAGATCGCCACGGACGCGGCGGCGCCGTTCGGCTCGATCTACCACTTCTTCCCGGGCGGCAAGGACGCGCTGGCCGAGGACATGATCCGCACCACCGGACCGCAGTTCATGGCGCTCGTGCTCGGCCTGCTCGAGGAGCGCGACGACCCGGTCGACGCCGTCGTGCACGCCTTCGACTCCGCGGCCCGCGACCTCGTGGCGAACGGCTATGCCGACGGCTGCCCCGTCGCCACGATGGCGCTCGACGTCGTGGACACGAACGACACCCTCCGCGGGGCAGCCGCGGACGTCTTCGCTGCGTGGGTCGAGGGCGGCACGGAGTGGTTCTCTCGCCACGTCGCGCCCGACCGGGCCCGTGAGCTCGCCCTCGCCATGGTGATGCTTGTCGAGGGCGCGTTCCTGCTCGCTCGCGTCTCCCGGGACCCGGAGCCCCTGCGGTCCGCCGGGCGGAGCCTGGCAGCGCTGCTCGCCGTGGCCCGCTGACCGCTCGACTCCGGCCCTCGACGGCACAGAAGGGCGGCGTGTCCGCCCCTCGGCCGGCAGCGAGCCCTGGCGTTCGCCTCGTATGGGATGGCGGGGGCCTGGCTGCAGAAGCTGCGCCGGGAGGACCGGCAGGGTGGCGAGGAGCTCGCCAGGATGCGACTGGCGCGCACGAGCACACGCCGAGCGTGCCCTGGAAGGCCTACGGAGTGCCGTACACACTCCTCCATGTCAGCCCTCGCGCGACCGCCGGCGTTGAGCGTTCCTGGCACTACACGCACCCGGATCTGCTCGAACAAACTCGAGAACCAGAACACAGGCGCCCGGGCCACCGCGTCTGCGTGGCCGATGATCGTGCGCGGCTCGCAGGACCTTCGGTCCTCGAGCGTTGTCCAGGTCGGCGTTCGGGAGGGTGGGGGCGCTGGCCGGGTCGGGGCCTGCTGTGAGTGACCAGTCCTCACCCGCTACGGTCATTTGATCGACGGGGACCTCAACTACTACCTGATTCCCCTCCCAGCCGTCGGAGGGCTCCAAGCAGTGCAACTGAGCGCATACTCGCAGTACATGCTTGCGCGGTTCCCCTGAGAGACGTACCAGCGTTTTCTAGGACGTTCTAGGACGGCTGGTTCGCAGCAGGTCAGCGAGGCCGCAGCAGCCGTGGCACTCCCACCCGGGTCTCGACGCCCGGAGACCAGGTGACCACTGGACCTGCCGCCGGAGCGGGTAGTCCCGCCCCGGTGACGATCCCGTTCACCTCGATGCCTGTCGCCGGGGCGGTGCCGACGACGGTGGCGCGGTGCAGCGGCCAGGGTGGGTGCGCGACGGGCACGCGCCAGAGGCGGCCGGCGCGGTCGACGTAGGCGTTCCAGCGGCCGGTCACGGCGGTGAGCCAGCGGCTCGGGGACTCGACCCGTTCGCCCGGGAGGACGGCGAGGTCGATCCTGCCGTGGCCCGGGTGCTGCCCGCGGTACGTGACCATGCTCCCGGAACGCTCCGCCGTCACCGGGAAGCGGTGGTACGGCAGGCCGACCGCCCGCATCGCCCCGACCATGACGGCCCGCGGGCAGAGCAACGTGAAGAACCAGAGGCCGTCCGTGCCGCTCGCCGGGTGCCGCACGTAGGTGCGCACGTTCACCTCGGCGAAGGTGGACCAGCCGGGGGCCGGCGGGAGCACCGAGGCCCTGACGTCGCGCATGACCAGCGGAGTCACGCCGACCCACGCGCTGCCGTCCAGGACGTCGACCTCCAGGCCGCGGGGGAGACGGCGCTGGATCGTGGCCGCTGGGTACGCCCAGTGCAGGAACGTCACCGCACGCCAGGTCTGCCGGCTCGTGACCAGCCTGACCGGGTGCGCAGGGTCGTTCGACGGCATCCGGTTCCCCCTCCGGGCGGAACGGCCCCGACGGGCCGGTGGCGTGTCCTGGTGTCGAGCGTGCCAGGACCGGCGTCTGCTCGCCGCCGCTCGCCGCCCGTGCGAGGAGAGCGGAGCGGGAGGACCATGAATCTGCTCGCGTCGAGCCGCGGCGTGCACCCACAGATCGAGGGGCGCGCCAGGCGCGCGTCCTGGGACGGGAGCGACCCATGTTCTTCCACCGTCAGGAACTGCAGCATCAGGCCACGCCGGACCGGCCGGACGCTGTGTACGCCCGCAAGCTCCAGGAGGTGCTGGGCGGGCAGTACGGCGAGATCACCGTCGCGATGCAGTACGGGTTCCAGTCGTGGAACGCGCACCTGCCGGGCAAGTACCGCGACCTGCTGTACGGGATCGGCGCCGAGGAGTTCGGCCACGTGGAGATGCTCGCGACCATGATCGCGCAGCTGCTGGAGAAGGCGCCGGTGGGTGCTGTCGAGGGGGCGGTGCAGGACGACCCGACGGTCGCCGCGATCGTCGGCGGCACCGACCCGCAGCACGCGATCGTGGCCGGCGCAGGAGCCCGACCGGTGGACTCCAACGGGAACCCGTGGTCGGCCGGGTACGTGACGGCGAGCGGCAACCTGCTGGCGGACTTCACCGCGAACGCGAACGCGGAGATGCAGGGGCGGCTGCAGGTGGCACGGCTGTACCACATGACCGATGACGCGGGGGTGCGTGATCTGCTGGCGTTCCTCCTGGCCCGCGACACGATGCACCAGAACCAGTGGCTCGCGGCCGCGCAGGAGCTCCGCGACGAGGGGGTGGAGGACCTCCCGGTGCCCAGCACGTTCCCGCTCGGCAAGGAGGACCGCGACGTGGCCTACCAGTACATCAACTTCTCCGACGGCGAGCAGGCGTCGGAGGGGTCCTGGGCGAGCGGACCCACCCCGGACGGGAAGGGCGAGTTCGCCTACGTCGCCGAGCCGCCCGCGGGGGTGCCGATGCCGGAGCCCACGAAGCCCGACGAGCGGTTGCACGGCACGGTGCCGGGCGCCACCGCCCTGAAGAAGGCTTCGGGAGCCGTCAAGGACGCGTTCCACAAGGAGTGAGGACCATGACCGCCACACCTGCCACCCCGGCCTCCGGGGCCGCGGCGAACGCTCGCCCCGCGCGGCAGCCGCACCAGTACCTCGCCCTGGCGATCGGGGTCGTCTACCTGCTGGTGGGCATCGTCGGGTTCGCGATCACGGGCTTCGACGACTGGACGGTGCACGACCACTCCCAGACGCTGCTGGGGTTCGCGATCAACCCGCTGCACAACGTGGTCCACCTGGTCATCGGGTTGCTCGGCGTCCTGCTGTGGAACCGGTCGGCCGGCGCACGAACGTACGGGTGGATCCTCGCGATCGGTTACGGGGCCGCGTTCGTCTACGGACTGATCGTCGTGAACGATCCCGACGCGAACCTCCTCAACATCAACGGGGCCGACAACGTGCTGCACATCGTGAGCGCTGTCGCCGGCCTGGCCGTGGCCCTGTGGCCCGCCCGTCGTGGGCTCCCGGGCGACGGCCGGAACCCGGCCGGGCCCTGAACCGGCGCCGACGGCACCGACCGCCCGGCGTCCGATCACGCCGGGCGGTACGGCCTGCCCCCGCGGCCGCCGGGCTCGCCGTGCGCGACCTCGGCGACCCGGTCGCCGGGGCCGTCGTGCTCGTCCACGGCATCGGCGTCTCGGAGCGGTACTTCCGTCCCCTGGCGCGCGAGCTCGCCGTGGACCGGCGGGTGCTCGTGCCCGACCTACCGGGGTTCGGCCAGAGCCCCCGGCCGCGGCGGGCCCCCACCGTCGACGAGCTGGCGGCGCTGCTCGTGAGCGTGCTGCGCCGACGGCGGACCGGGCGGGCGACGGTCGTCGGGCACTCGATGGGTGCGCAGGTGGCGGCCGCGATGCTGCGCGACGCCCCGGACGTCGTCGGTGGCGCCATCCTGGTGGGCCCGGTCGTCGACCCCGGCGCTGCCTCCGCGGCCGCGCAGGCGTGGCGCCTGCTGCGCGACTCGCTCCACGAGCCGGCGCGCGTCAACGCCGTGGTGGGGAGCGACTATCTGCGGGCCGGGCCGCGCTGGTACTCCGCGATGCTGCCCCGCATGCTCGCCTTCGACACCCGCGCGGCGGTGTCAGCGGCCACGGGGCCCGTGCTGGTGGTCCGGGGGCAGCACGACCGTGTCGCCTCGCGCGCATGGTGCCGGATGCTCGCGGGCACGGCGCCGGACGGCGAGCTGCGCGAGGTGCCGGGCGCTGGCCACGTCGCGATGGCGACGGCGCCGCGCCTCGTGGCGGGCTGGGCGCGCGAGCTCGTTCCGGCGGGCGTGTCGGACGGTGACACGTGACGCCCCGTCCGGCCGGGTGGCGGTGCCGGACGGCGCGCCGGGCGGGGTGGTGGGCGGCAGACTATGCCTACGCCCTCGGGCGACAGGTAGGCGGCCTGCTGTCCCGCACGCCGCCCGATGCCTACGAGCGGCCGCGGTCGGAGCGGCGGCCCACGGTGCTGCTGCTGCCCGGGGTGTACGAGAGCTGGCGCTTCCTCGAGCCGCTGGCGCGTGGTCTGCACCGGCACGGGCACCCCGTGCGGGTGGTCGCGCGCTTCGGCCTCAACCGGGGCACCGTCCCCGACATGGCCGACCTCGCCGCCGCCGTCCTGGTGGATGCCGACCTTCACGACGTCGTCGTCGTGGCGCACAGCAAGGGCGGGCTGATCGGCAAGAGCCTGATGGGGCGCGCCGACGTGGGCCACCGCGTCCTCGGGATGGTCACCGTGAACACGCCGTTCTCGGGTTCGCCGTACGCGCGCTGGCTCCCGCTCCGCGCGGTGCGCGCCTTCCTGCCGGACGACGAGGTCCTGGCCGCCCTGGCCGCGCAGCGCGCGGACCACTCACGGATCGTGTCGGTCGCGACCTGCTTCGACCCGCACGTGCCGGGAGGCAGCGACCTGCCGGGTGCCCGGCACGTGCGCCTGGCCACGCCCGGGCACTTCCGGTCCCTCGCCGACCCCGCGCTGCCGGCCGTCCTCCTCCGTGAGGTGCGCGGCTTCGTCCCCGACGGCCGGGAGAGCGCGCACGACGCCGTCTTCTGAGCCGCCTCGACCCTCGACGCCTGGCCGGCCGTGACGAGAGCGCCGAAGAGGGTGCGGGTCGACCGGGAGATGTCGCGGGTCCTCGGCCAGGTTCGCCGACGTCTCGAGCCCGACGAACGAGCAGACGCCGGCGGTGAGGTGTCGGCCCGGTCAACGGGCCGGAGCAGCGTCCCGGTCGGCAGCCATGTCCCCCGTGGCGGGCACGCCGTCGGCGAGGCCGTAGTGGAGGTACACCGTGCCGCTCGGGCCGGCGGCAGGCGGCTCGAGGAGCTTGAGGTTGGTGGGCACCTCCCCACCGTCGAACACCTTCTTCCCGACGCCGAGGACGATGGGGTGGACCCAGAGGTCGATGCGGTCGAACAGCTTCTCGTGCAGGAGCGTCTGGACGAGGTTCAGGCTGCCGACGACGCGCACGTGCTCGTGCCGGTCACGCACCTCCCGCACGGCGGCGGGCAGGTCCGGCCCGAGCTGGGTGGACCCGGCCCACGAGAGGTCGGGGGTGCCGCGGGAGGCGACGTACTTCGGGACGCTGTTGAAGAGCCTCGCGATCTCGCCGTCCGGACCGTCGGCCCTCTGGTGCGGCCAGAAACCGGCGAAGATGTCGTAGGTGCGCCGTCCGAGCAGGAGGGCGTCCGTCCCCTCCGCGTACGCGGCGTCGATCTGCTCCCCGGCGACCTCGTCGATCAGCGGTGCCTGCCAGCCGCCGAACGGGAAGCCGGCCGGGTCCTCGTCGGGTCCGCCCGGCGCCTGGGCGACCAGGTCGAGGGTGGCGAACAGCTCGAGGTGGATGAGTCCCATGGTTCTCCTCCGGAGGTCGTCCAGCCCCGGGATGGTCGGCCGGCTCACGGGGGAGACCGGGGCGGTAGGCGGAACTCATCGGCACAGAAACCTTCCACTGTGAGGTTTTGGGGGTAGGCTCGTCTCGGCTTCCGGCGCGGTGCGGCGTACTTCTGTACGGGCATCGACGGAAGTCTGGACCGCAGACCACGCGAAGGAGCCCCAGATGCCCACCACGTCCGTGCAGCTGTACTCGCTGCGGGATGCCATCGCCGCCGACCTGGACGCCGCCGTCGCGCGCGTCCGCGAGATCGGGTACGAGCACGTCGAGCCGTACGCGTTCGTCGAGCGCGTCGCCGACTTCGAGCGCGCCCTCGCCGCCACCGGCCTCGCCGCGCCGTCCGGCCACGCCGCCGTCATCGACGCCGCCGAGCCGGATGTCGTCTTCGACGCCGCCGCCCGCCTGGGGATCGGGATCGTCATCGACCCGTTCGTCCCGACCGAGCGGTGGCAGACCGCCGACGACGCGAAGAAGCTCGCCGACCGCGTCAACGAGCTCACGGTCCGGGCCGCGGGCCACGGCCTGCGCTTCGGCTACCACAACCACCAGTGGGAGTTCACCAACAAGGTCGACGGTCGTCCGGTGTTCGAGGTCTTCGCCGAGCACCTCGACCCGGAGGCCGTGCTCGAGGTCGACACGTTCTGGGCCACCGTCGGCGGCGCCGACGCGCCCGCCGTGCTCAAGACCCTCGGCGACCGCGTCGTCGCGATCCACGTCAAGGACGGCGAGGTGTCCGGCGACATCGCGACCGTGCTGCCCTCCAGCGAGAGCGCCCTCGACGTCCCGCCCGCACTCAAGGCCGCCTACGAGAACCAGGTCCCCGCCGGGCAGGGCGACGTCGACGTGCCGGCGATCCTCGCCGCCGCGCCGCAGGCCATCCGCGTGGTGGAGTTCGACTCCTACGCGGGCGACGTCTTCGAGGGCGTCGCCGCGTCCCTCGCCTGGCTGCAGGAGAACGACAAGTGAGCCGCGTGGGCGTCGGCATCGTCGGTGCCGGGAACATCTCCACGCAGTACCTCGAGAACCTCACGAAGTTCGCCGACGTCGAGGTGCGTATGGTCGCCGACGTGCTGCTCGACCGGGCCAGCGCCCAGGCCGAGGCCTATGGCGTCGCGTCGTCCGGCACGGTGGCCGAGCTGCTGGCCCGCGACGACATCGAGATCGTCGTCAACCTGACGATCCCGGCGGTGCACGCCGAGGTCGGCCATCAGATCGTCGCCGCCGGCAAGCACGTGTGGAGCGAGAAGCCGATCGCGACCGACCACGCGTCGGCCGCAGCGCTGCTGGCCGCCGCCGAGGAGCAAGGGCTGCGCGTCGCGTGCGCCCCGGACACCGTGCTCGGCGCGGGCATCCAGTCCGCCCTGCGCGCCATCGCTCGCGGGGACATCGGCGAGCCGCTGACGGCGACGACGATGTTCCACGTGCCGGGCCCGGAGGCCTGGCACCCGGACCCCGACTTCCTGTACGCGACGGGCGCCGGCCCGCTGTTCGACATGGGGCCGTACTACGTGACGACCCTCGTGCACGCCCTCGGCGCGGCGTCCCGCGTCCAGGCCGTCTCGTCGAAGTCGCTCGAGAAGCGGACCATCGCCTCCGGCCCGCGCGCCGGTGCGACGTTCCCCGTCGAGGTGCCCACCCACCACGCGGCGCTGATCCAGTTCCGCGGCGGGCAGTCGGCGCAGTCGACGTTCTCGTTCCAGCACGCCCTGCCGCGCGCCGGGTTTGTCGAGATCAACGGCACGACGGGCACGATCGTGCTGCCCGACCCGAACGTCTTCGACGGCGACTCGACGCTGTGGCGCTACGGGCAGGACGAGCCCGAGACGATCGCCGCGACGGGCTCCACCTGGGGCCGCGGGACCGGCGTCGTCGAGCTGGCACGCGCCATCCGCGAGGGCCGCCCCGAGCGGGCGTCCGGCGCCGTCGCGCTGCACGTGCTCGACGTGCTCCTCGCGATCCGCGACGCCGCGGAGTCCGGGACGGCGGTCGACGTCGCCTCCACGGTCGACGCGCCGCCGCCGCTGCCGGAGGACTTCGACCCGGCGGCGTCGACCTTCTGACCGCGCGCCCCGGCCTTCCAGCAAGCGATCC